>JBDUBN010000212.1:0-5224 GCA_040004085.1 Novosphingobium sp. | reverse complement strand
CGGAAGAACACCATCGCGCTCGCGGCGTTGCGGAGCATCCAGGAGAACAGGCGTTCGCGCCATATGGCCATGCCGGGTTTGCTGGACGCGATGAGGGTCTGGCGGGAAAGGAAGAAGCTGGTTTTCATCATCTCGAACGGCTCGCCGCAGACGGTGACTTGTTTGAGCGCGGTGGGGACGTCGGTTTCCTCGAGGAAACCGAAGCGCAGGGTCAGGCGGTAAAAGCCCTCGCCCACCTTCTTGGCGATGGCGCGCTCGGCCGGGTCGACGATCGGCACGTCCTGAATGGCGACCGTCAGCACGACAACCCGCTCGTGCAGAACCTTGTTGTGCTTGATGTTGTGCAGCAGCGCCGAAGGCACGCCCGCCGGGGTTGAGGCCATGAACACCGCCGTGCCGGAAACGCGCGCGGTGCTGCTGTTGGCGCTTTTGGCGAAGACCTCGAACGGGATGGTCCCCTCGGCCATGTTGGCGCGCATCAGGGCGCGGCCCTTTGACCATGTCGTCAGCAAGGTGAAGATCGCCAAGCCCATTACCAGCGGCACCCAGCCGCCGTCGGGGATCTTGGTCATGTTGGCCGCAAGGTATGCCGCGTCGAGCAGGAAGAACAGGCCGAGCAGCGGAAGCGCCGTCCATGGCTTCCACTTCCACAGCGTGAACAGCACGACCGCGAGCAGGAAGTTGTCGATGAGCATCGCGCCGGTCACCGCGATACCATAGGCCGCCGTGAGGTTGGAGGAACGCTGGAACACCAGCACCAGAATGATCACCGCGATCATCAGCGCCCAGTTGATCACCGGCACATAAATCTGCCCGGCATTGACGCTGGTATGCTTGATCGACATGCGCGGGATAAAGCCAAGCTGGATGGCTTGCTGGGTGACCGAAAACGCGCCGGTTATGACCGCCTGACTGGCGATCACCGCCGCCGCGCTGGCGATCACCAGCAGTGGCCACTGGAACCATTCCGGCGCCAGCAGGTAGAACGGGCTGGCAAGGCCCGCAGCCCCGGTGCGGACCAGCAGCGAGGCTTGGCCAAGATAATTGAGCACCAGAGCGGGCAGCACGAATACCAGCCACGAAACGCGGATAGGCTGGCGGCCGAAGTGGCCCATATCGGCATAAAGCGCCTCTGCCCCGGTCACCGCCAGCACGGCGGAGCCCATCGCAAGGAACCCCCGCATCGGGTCGGCGGCGAACATCAGGAAGGCGTGGTGCGGGCTTAAGGCCGAGATAACCTCGGGATAAGCCATGATGCTCATCAGGCCGAGCACTGAAATCGTAGCGAAATAGATCAGCATCACCGGGCCGAAAAAGGTCGCGACCTTGGCTGTGCCGCGGCTCTGGATGAAGAACAGGAACACCAGAATGCCGACCACCATCGGCACCACCGCGCGGCTCATCCCCGGTTCGTACACTGCGAGGCCTTCGATAGCGCCCAGCACCGACACGGCGGGGGTGATCATGGAGTCGCCATAGAACAGCGCGGTCGCGAACACGCCGAGCAGGACGATGCCAGATGACCAGCGCTTGCCGGTGATATTCTGGTTGATCAGCGCCAACAGCGCCAGACTTCCGCCCTCGCCCTTGTTGTCCGCGCGCATGATGACGGTGACGTACTTCAACGTCACGATCACCATCATCGACCAGAACATCAGGCTGACGATGCCGTAGATATGCAGCAGATCGAGCGGCAGGCGGTGATGCCCGGCAAAGGTATCGCGCATGGCGTAAAGCGGGCTGGTGCCGATGTCGCCGAACACCACGCCAATCGCGCCGAGCGCCAGTTTGGCCACGCCGCCGGAATGTCCGCCGTGGTGAGCCGAATCGACGCCAGTGTCAGTCGCCCCTGCCTGTACCGCCTCGTTCATGCTGATACGCGTCCCGTTTCGGCTGCGGTGCCGGTTGGCAAAACTCCGCCAGCCGCCCTTATGGTGCTTCTGGCATACGTCAAGCGCATTGCGTGTTGACCACGGCGGATCACCGGGTTTCCTTGACCGCCGCACGGGCCTGATCGGCGGTCATGTCCTTCATTTCGCGCGGCACGTACTTTTCGTCATGTTTGGCGAGCAGGTTATCGGCGGTGAACGTTCCGTCGCGCGCCAGCTTGCCTTCGGCGACCACGCCAGAGCCTTCGACGAACAGTTCGGGGACTATACCCTTGAACCGCACCGGCACTTGCGCCTTGCCATCGGAAACGACGAACTGGATGGTCACGTGATCGGGCGCGGTTTGGATCGAGCCCTTCTCAACCATGCCACCCAGCCGCACCGCCCGGTCTGGTGCCGGAGGATTGGCGGTGATGTCGGACGGGACATAGAAGTAAGAGGCCTGATTGCGCAGCGCCCATGCCGCCAGCAGCGCCGCACCGATCAGCGCCGCCAGCGCGATCAGGATCAGCACGAGGCGTTGGTGTTTGGCCTTGATCATTTGCCGCGCGCCTTGTCACGCCGAGATTCCGCCCGGCGCATCGACAGCCAGCTCCAACCGGTGAGCAGCAAAGTGCCGCCCGCGCCGACCACGTAGGCCGCGATGACGAACGGCCAAGGGTCCATCATTTCGCGCATCAGTCGGCACCTTCCGCAACCATCGCTTTACGCCGCAGCCGCGCCTCGGCCTGTGCATTGGCCAGGATCGTGCGCATCCGCGTCAAGACAATGCCGCCGAACAGCAGCGAGAACCCAAGCGCGGCAACCAGCAACGGCACGAGGAAGTCCGTCGCCATCGCTGACTTGCCCATCGAGATGCTGGGCGTCTGATGCTGGGTATTCCACCACAGCACAGAATAATGAATGATCGGAATGTTCACCGCGCCCACCAATCCGAAAATCGCCGGTATGCGCGCCGCGTCGCCGGAACCTTGCCCGTCTTCATCGGCAGCGGCGGCCAGCGCGATATAGCCGAAATAGAGGAACAGCAGCACCAGCATCGAGGTCAGGCGCCCATCCCACACCCACCACGTGCCCCACGCCGGGCGGCCCCACAGCGATCCGGTGATCAGACAGATGGCGGTAAACGTCGCTCCCGGCACAGCAGACGCGCGCGCCGCGATTCCGGCCAGTGGGTGTCGCCAAACCAGCTCGGTCAGGCTCGCAGCGGCGATTGCCATCCACCCGGCCATGCCCAACCACGCGGCGGGAACGTGCAGGTAAAGCATCCGCACCGTCTCACCCTGCTTGCCCTCTGCCGGTGCATAGAACAGCCCCCACACCAGCGCAGCCCCGGCCAGAGCAAGGCCTGACAGCAGCAGCAGCGGCGTCAACCAACGGGCAAAGCGCAGAAATCGGGCGGGGTTAGCGAAACCGTGCATGGGGGTGCGGTGTCCAAGGATAAGCTCGCGCCATTGGCAGGGTGAAGCGCCTGCGGCAAGGGGAACCTTGTATCCTGATATCAGCAATCGGCCGGTAGTA
Source organism: Novosphingobium sp. (assembly GCA_040004085.1). Classification (GTDB taxonomy): domain Bacteria; phylum Pseudomonadota; class Alphaproteobacteria; order Sphingomonadales; family Sphingomonadaceae; genus Novosphingobium. The sequence continues at coordinate 1,814 of JBDUBN010000212.1, read as the reverse complement.
ATAATGGGGCGACCGATGGGTCTCGAACCCACGACCTTCGGTACCACAAACCGACGCTCTAACCAACTGAGCTACGATCGCCACATTCGCTCAGCGCTTGCCAAAGCAGCGCTGTTGCAGGGCGCGGCCTTTTGCACAGGTAGGGCCGCTTGTGAAGTCCTAACCGTACACCCGCCGCCAACTTTCTTGAACTGGCAGCCAAGCGGGGCAATCCACAAGCAATTTGCAAACTTGTTCGCGGGTGCAGCATAATCACTTGGCAACCGCTCAGACTTGATGCATCACCTACCCAAGCGGGAGCGAAGATGAAGCCGGATAACGCCAAGTGCTTTGACGAAATGCTAGACGCAGATGGCGCGGTCAGGCCGGCTTATGCAGGCTATTGCGACTGGTACGATAAACAGGATCGCACATGGTTGCGGCGGCAAGACACCGAAGCGGAAAGCTTCTTTCGCCGCACCGGGATCACTTTCAATGTCTATGGCGACGATGCCGGTGAAGAACGGCTGATCCCGTTCGACATGATCCCGCGCATCATCAGTGCGGCGGAATGGCGCAAGCTGTCACGCGGGATCGAACAGCGCGTTCAGGCGCTCAACGCCTTTCTGCATGACCTGTATCATCGGCAAGAGATCATCCGCTCTGGCCGCCTGCCCGAACGCCTGCTGGCCACCAATCCCGCCTTCCTTCAACAGATGGTTGGCTTCACCCCGCCCGGCGGCGTTTACACGCATATCGTCGGCATTGATCTGGTCCGCACCGGTCCTGACGATTTCATGGTGCTGGAAGACAACGCCCGCACGCCCAGCGGCGTCTCCTATATGCTGGAGAACCGCGAAACGATGATGGCGATGTTCCCCGAACTGTTCACACAAGTCGCCGTGCGCCCGGTGCAGGACTATCCGCGCCGCCTGGCCAAGAGCCTTGCCGCCTGCGCGCCTGCCGCCTGCAATGGCAAGCCGGTGGTCGCGGTGCTGACGCCGGGGATCTACAACTCCGCCTACTACGAGCATGCCTTTCTGGCGGATCAGATGGGCGCCGAATTGGTTGAGGGCAGCGACTTGCGCGTGATCGATGGCCGCATCGCCATGCGCACGACGCGCGGGTACGAGCCGATCGACGTGCTCTATCGCCGGGTGGACGACGATTACCTTGATCCGCTCAGCTTCAATCATGATTCGATGCTGGGGGTGGCCGGGATCATGGACGTCTATCGGTCTGGCGGCATCACCATCGCCAACGCGCCGGGCACAGGCATCGCTGACGACAAGGCGATCTACAGCTTCATGCCCGAAATCGTCGAGTTCTACACCGGCGAGAAGCCCATCCTGCAGAACGTGCCGACATGGCGCTGTGCCGAACCTGATGCACTAAAGTACGTGCTCGACAACCTGAAGGAGCTGGTCGTCAAGGAAGTCCACGGATCGGGCGGCTATGGCATGCTCATAGGGCCAACCTCATCCAAGAACGAAATCGCGGCGTTTGAAAAGAAACTGCGCGCGCATCCGGCCAACTACATCGCCCAGCCCACGCTGGCGCTGTCAACGGTGCCGATATTTGCCAAGGCGGGCCTCGCCCCCCGACACGTCGATCTGCGGCCATTCGTGCTGGTATCGCCGGGCGGTGTCGATATCACCCCGGGCGGCTTGACGCGGGTGGCGCTGAAAAAGGGATCGCTCGTGGTCAATTCCTCGCAAGGCGGCGGGACCAAGGATAGCTGGGTGCTGGAGGACTGATGCAAGCGATGCAATCTCCAGCCGGAAACCGCGCATGCTAGGCCGTACCGCCAATGGCGTGTTCTGGATGTTCCGCTA
>JBDUBN010000624.1:0-1577 GCA_040004085.1 Novosphingobium sp. | reverse complement strand
TCCCCGGCCAAGTCCGAATCTGCCAACATTGCGCCTGTAGCATTGGCCAAGGCACCGCATCACGCCGTGTCGGGCCTGCCGGTCATTCCGCTGACGATCATGCATCAGGGCAAGAAGCACAACTTCCGTGTCGAAGTGGCGGCATCTGAGGCCGAGCAGGAAAAAGGCCTGATGTTCCGGGCGCAAATGGGCGCGGACGAGGGCATGATCTTCCCAATGGACCCGCCGCGCCATGCTTCGTTCTGGATGCGGAACACGGTGATATCGTTGGATATCATCTACATCGGTGTTGACCGCCGCGTGCTGAACATTGCCGCTAATGCTGTGCCGTATTCGGAAACGCCGCTTTATAGCGATGGCCGGGTCAGTGCGGTGCTGGAACTGAACGCTGGGCGGGCGAAGGAGTTGGGGGTTGGTAAGGGGGATTTGGTTAGGTGGTGAGGGGTGTTACGGGTGGGTGGTTCAACTGTTATTGTTTTCGATGAGGGAAAAATGAAAGAGTTAGAGATGTTTCGCCTTGAGCAGATCCAGCATCTTGAACTGGAACAAGAAATCCGTGCCGAGAAACTCCGCAATCTAAAACTAGAAATGGCGGGACTTGAGGCGGCGCAAGGGCTTGGTGTGCATAAAATTCTGCGCGCTAAAAATCCACTACCAACAGGCTTAGACTGCCCTCGCTGCTGGATTTCGACTGGCGACGCTATTCCGCTCAAACCTGTCGGAAGTTCGACTAGTGTTGACATACTTAGATGTCATGAATGCGAGACTGATTTTGAGATTATCCCCTGATATTCCGACAGAATACAGCGGTGTTATCAAGTCACCATTTGCACGCTCACTGCCTACGGCGCTTCAACTCAATCACTAGCTTAAGTGAAGCTTCCAACACTGAATCAAGTGGGTAAGCTACACAATGCTGATCGACCCAACCTATAAGGGCGGTTGAGGTCACTCCGGGCGCAACATTTCCGCTGCCAGGTCCATAGACGTTATATCCGGTTACAAATCCTAGAACCCATCCCTCCAACACTTGCTGCTTTCGGTCTGGGTTAGTCCGATTTTGTGTCCAATCTGCACAGGAATCGTTACCGGGGAAGCCGTAGTAATATGCAGTACCCGCCGGCGCTGTGACGGCTGTGAGCGCCAGTAATAATGCAATCATTTTGGGGTTTCCTGAACTGTGGGTTGCGGTGACAAATGCAAAACCTAGCCTATCAAGCCGCCTCCTGCCACCTCGCCACGCTGATGTCGTCCTGCCGCTCCCGCGCGCCAGCCAGTTCATGTGCGGTTTGCATCCGGCACAGTGTATCGGCATTTAGCCCGAACGCCTTTTCAAAACGGATCGCCATTTCTGCCGTCAGGCCAGTACGTCCGTTGAGCAGCATTGACACGGCTTGGCGCGAAACGCCGATGTGGCGGGCAAGGTCGGTCACCGAAAGCCCGTGCGGATCGACAATCTCCTCACGCAGCCAGCGTCCCGGATGGACGGCGAAATGGGTTACGGTGACAGGGTTACGGTGACAGTTGCAACAACCCCTATTCCACCCCACGCCATCACGCCGTGCGCAACGCCGCTT
>JBDUBN010000623.1:0-1578 GCA_040004085.1 Novosphingobium sp. | reverse complement strand
CCTCGCGCAGTTCGCAAGTCACCCCGCTCACCGCCACCGCCAGCCGCGCCCGCATTGCATAAGGGCAGCGGCGGAAGCTGTAGAGGATCGGCCTGGTCAACTGACCCCGCGCAGCGCAGCCATATCCGCGCCAATGTGGACTTCACCCCGGCTTGCGGCGAGCGCTTGCTGCTTTTGCCGCTCGCGCGCACCGGCGCGCTGTTCGGCAGTGCGCTCATCGTGGCAGGCGGGGCAGCTTACCCCCTCTTCATACATTGGCGATGCCTTGTCCCCTACATCGACCGGACGGCGGCAGGCGTGGCACAGTTCATAGGAACCCGGCACCAGTCCGTGGCCCACGGTCACCCGCTGATCGAACACGAAGCATTCGGCCTGCCACAGGCTGTCCTTGGCGGGCACGGTTTCCAGATATTTCAGGATGCCGCCAGACAAGTGATAAACCTCGTCCACCCCTTCGGATTTGAGGAATGCGGTCGATTTCTCGCAACGGATGCCGCCAGTGCAGAACATTGCGACTTTCGGCGGCGTTCCGTCGCCCAGCAGCCGTTCACGCTCAGCGCGGAACCACGCGGGGAAGTCGCGGAAAGTCTTGGTCTGCGGGTCAATCGCTCCGGCAAATGTGCCAACCGCGACCTCGTAATCGTTGCGGGTGTCGATCACAATCGTCCTCGGATCAGCGATCAACGCGTTCCAGTCCGCCGGGGCCACATAAGTGCCGACGCTGGCGGTGGGATCGATATCGGGCTGGCCCATGGTGACGATTTCGCGCTTCACCCGCACTTTGGAACGGTGAAATGGCATCGATGGAGCTCGGGAGAATTTGGGTTCGAGGCGCTCGCAACCGGGAAGCTGGCGGATATGCGCGAGAACTTCGGCAATCGCTGCGTCAGACCCGGCAATCGTGCCGTTGATCCCCTCTGGTGCTATGAGCAGCGTGCCTTTGACGCCCAGCTTGGCGCAAAGGCTGGCCAGCGGCGCCTGAACGGCGGGGCAATCGTCGAAACGGGTAAACAGGTATAGCGCGGCGACGCAGACCGGCAGCGTGGTCTCGTTCATCGCGGAATTTTCCATTCTAACGCAAATTCGTGGAGCGCCCCGCCGGATTATCGGCGAGGCGCACCCGAAAAATCAGCCGTTCAGCTTGTCCTTCACCGCCTTGGCGGGGGCAAACGTCAGCTTCTTGGCGGCGGCAATCTGGATGGTCGCGCCGGTCGAAGGATTGCGGCCTTCGCGAGCCGGGGTTGCCTTGACCTTGAACTTGCCGAAGCCGTTCAGCGAAACTTCTTCGCCCTTTGCAGCGGCATCAGCGATCGCGCCGAAAACACCGTCGACCAGCTTGCGGGCATCGGCCTTGGTCAGGTCATGGGCGGCGGCAAGCGTATCAGCCAGGTCACTGTTGTTCATGTAATGGGCATCCTTCTTTGATGAAGCCTTTTTGATGAGGAAGGCCGAATAGCCGCTGAATCGCCCGAGGTCTATGGTTTCTGACACAAAACTGTGTCCGCAATGGATCGCCATCGCCGCAATGGCCAATTAGGCGGTGGACAACCGGAATTCTGGCCCATGACTCGCTAAATC
>JBDUBN010000211.1:0-5239 GCA_040004085.1 Novosphingobium sp. | reverse complement strand
GACAGGATCGCCTTGTCCACACCCGGCAAGCGGATTGCGCGCATGGTGGGATCGAGCGTGGCGAACAGCAGATCTTCCGCCATGACGTCAGATCCAGTCAAACGATTGAAAAGTGTAGACTTACCCGCGTTGGTATAGCCGACCAAGGCGATCACCGGCCATGGTGCCTTACCCCGGCGCTGGCGGTGTAGACCGCGTGTGCGCTTCACCTGTTCCAGTTCGCGCCGCAGCCGTGCCATACGGTCACGGATCAGGCGGCGGTCAGCCTCGATCTGCGTCTCGCCGGGACCGCCGAGAAAACCGAAGCCGCCGCGCTGGCGTTCGAGGTGGGTCCAACTGCGCACCAGTCGCCCGGCTTGATAGTCGAGGTGGGCCAGTTCGACCTGCAAACGGCCCTCTGCCGTGCGGGCGCGTTCGCCGAAGATTTCGAGGATCAGCCCGGTGCGGTCGATCACCTTGCGCTTGAGCTTTTCCTCAAGATTGCGCTGCTGGATCGCAGTCAGCGCGCCGTCGACGACGACCAGATCGGCGTCGTCCTGCGTGCAGGCGATGCCAATATTGGCGATCTGGCCTTCGCCGAATAGCGTGGCGGCCTTGGGCTCGCGGATCGGGATGGTGAAGGCTTGCCCGACGCTGAGGCCGATGGCGAGCGCCAGCCCCCTCGCCTCTTCGATCCGCGCTTCGCCGTCGCCGCTTTTGCCCTTCATCATCGGACACACGACGACAGCCCGCGCGCCGCGCGTTACCTCGCCGACGAGGTCATCAGTATCGATCAGGCGTCGTCCTCTTCGTCATCCCAGTCGCCTTGCAGGTCGACTGGTGTGACGGGTTGAATGGTCGAAACGGCGTGTTTGTAGGCCAGTTGGACATAGCCATCGCGTTCCAGCAGCATGCAGAACAGGTCGTAAGCGGCGACGCGGCCTTGTAGCATCACGCCGTTGACGAGGAACATTGTCACTTGCACCCCGGCGTTGCGGACGCTGGAGAGGAACACGTCCTGCAGCAGGCGGACCTTGCGGCTGCTGTCGGCGCTGCCGGTGGAAAACAGCCGCGCGTCGATCGGCAACCCGGGCATAATCGTTGAAATCGCGTGTTTGTAGACCAATTGCGACTGGCCATCGCGGCGCAGCAGGATCGAGAAATTGTCAAACCAGGTGACGATACCCTGCAACTTCACGCCCTTGACCAGAAACATGGTCACCGGAGTCTTGTTCTTCCGCAGCAGGTTGAGGAACTGGTCCTGAAGGTTGGCGCTGGCCTTGCCCCCTGTTGCTAAAATAGGGGACACCACCATAGGCGGCGAGGTTTCTGCTTCAGCTTCGGAAACGGCGCGCGCACGCGCAGTGAGGGTTTTGCCGGTCATTTCGGTCTCCTGTTTTATTGGCAGCCGCTTGTGCGGTCCGCGATCTGGCTGATCCGGTGCCCTCAAGCCTCCGATTCAACCGCTTTAGAAACACAGGCTATCGAATCGCGGCCCGCGCGTAAACGCGAAATTGCATTCGTTTTGCAAATTTCTGCCTCATTCGAGTTCGTCGCCCTCGTCGTCGCGCCGGTCTCCCATGCCCAGTAGCTTGAGTTTGCGGTGTAACGCCGAGCGCTCCATGCCAATGAAACCGGCGGTTTTGGAGATGTTTCCCGAGAAGCGGCGGATCTGGACGCGCAAGTATTCGCGCTCGAAATTCTCGCGCGCTTCACGCAAAGGTGCACCCATGAGCTGCGAGATGCCGACATCGCCGGTCATGCGGCCGGTGAGGATTTCGGGCGGGAGCATGTCCGCATCGATCTGGCCAAGCTTGTCACGCGGCGCGAGAATCACCGTGCGTTCGACCACATTGCGCAACTGGCGCACGTTGCCCGGCCACTCATAGGCCTGAAACGCGGCCATCGCCTCGGCCGTGATGCTGGGCGCGGTGACACCCTGATCGCGGGCGTAACGGGCGAAAAAGTGATCGACCAGCGCGGGAATATCCTCGCGCCGGTCAGCCAGCGCGGGGATGACGACGGGGACGACGTTGAGCCGGTAAAAGAGGTCTTCGCGAAACCGGCGTTCGGCGATTTCGACCTCCAGATTACGCGAGCTGGACGAGACCACCCGAACGTCGACGCGCAATTGCCGGTGGCCGCCGACGCGGACGAACGATTGCTCGGTCAGCACGCGCAGGATCCGGGCCTGCGTGGACAACGGCATGTCGGCCACTTCATCGAGGTAGAGCGTGCCGCCATCGGCCATTTCCAGCAAGCCGGGGCGGATCAGGTTGCCGTCCAGTTCCTCGCCAAACAGTTCCTGTTCAAAGCGTTCGGCAGTGATCCGGGCGGAATTGACGCTGACGAAGGCCTTTTCGCTGCGCTGGCTCCAGCTGTGGAGCAGCCGCGCGGCGACTTCCTTGCCCGCGCCCGCCGGGCCGGTGATCAGCAGCCGGCTGCCGGTATTGGCGATGCGTTTAAGTGTCGCGCGAACCTGGTTGATGGCGGTGGAGTTGCCGGTGAATTCGTATCCCGGCGCGCTGTTCTGGCGGAGCTGCGCGTTTTCGCGGCGCAGGCGTTCGGTTTCGGTGGCGCGTTCGACCAGCAGCAGCAGGCGCTCGGCCTCGAACGGCTTTTCGAGGAAATCCATCGCCCCGCGGCTGATGGCCGAGACGGCGGTGTCAATGTTGCCGTGACCGGAGAAGATGATCACCGGCAGTTCGGGTTCGCGCGCCTTGATCGCGTCGAGCACTTCGAGCCCATCCATCGGACTGCCGTGGAGCCACACATCGAGCAGCACCAGACTGGGCCGCCGTTCATCGACCGCAGCCAGCGCTGCTTCGCTATCGCCCGCCGTGCGGCACTCATAGCCTTCGTCGCTGAGCACGCCTGCGACCAGTTCGCGGATATCGCGTTCATCATCGACGATCAGAATATCGAGCGCCATTATCGTCCCTTTTGCATGTTTATATTGCGGCTCATTCAGCAGCTTCCGACGAGCGCTGCCCGGCCTGCGGATCGCGCGCGAAACGCAGCGTTACCTGGGTGCCCCCGCTTTCCACCGAGTCAAAGCTCATGTCCCCGCCATGCTCCTCGACAATCTTGTTGACGATGGCGAGGCCCAGCCCGGTGCCCTTTTCGCGCGTGGTGACGTAAGGTTCGACAATCCGTTCGCGGTCTTTTGGCAGGCCGACGCCGTTGTCGGTGACGGTAATCTCGATCATTTGTTCTTGCTGGCGCATGGCGAGCACGATCTTGCCGCGATAGTCGAGCGGGGCATTGCGGGCCTTGGCCTCAACCGCTTCGACTGCGTTCTTGATCACGTTGGTCATGGCCTGACCGAACTGGTGGCGATCGCAAAGAATTGAATCGTCGGCAGGCTTTGCTCCGCTGCGGGCCTCCAGTTTGAAGCTGAAATCGATGTCCGGCCGGGCGACCTCCTGCAGGAACAGCGACTGGCGGGCGAGATCGACCGGGTCCTCTCGGCGGAACACCGGCTTTGGCAGGCGCGCGAATGACGAGAACTCATCGACCATCTTGCGCAAGTCGCCGACCTGGCGGATGATCGTGCTGGTCAGTTCCTCGAACAGTTCCGGGTCGTTGATGATCTGTTTGCGATAACGGCGGTTGAGCCGTTCGGTGGCGAGCTGGATCGGCGTCAGCGGGTTCTTGATTTCATGCGCAATGCGCCGCGCCACATCTGACCATGCGGCCTGCCGCTGATCGAGGATCTGTCGGGTGATGTCTTCAAAGGTGATCACGTGCCCAGTCCGGTCGCGGGCGATTTTTACCGCCAGCGTCAGCAGGTTGCCGCCCTTGCCGTGCTGGATCACCGCATTGTCGTTACCTGATTCGAGCATGGCCGAGAGTTCGGGTGCAATGTCGGAAAGGAGTTCGTTGGTGGGCTGCGCATCGGGGGAATCGAACAGTAGCTTGCGCGCTGGGGTGTTGATCAGTTGTACCCTGCCCTCGGCATCGACCGAAATGACGCCTGCGGACACAGATTCGATCACCGCCTCGGTAAAGGCGCGGCGTTCGTGCAACTGCTGGTTGGCGCCGACGAGCGCCTGTGTCTGGCGCTCGATCTGAGCGGTCATGCGGTTGAAGGCTCGGTTGAGCAGGCCGATTTCGTCCGCTCCGGTGCGGCCTTCGACCCGCATCGAAAAGTTGCCGCTGCCTACCCGGCGCGCGGCAGAAACCAGATCGTACAGCGGCTTCACCTGCCGGTCGGCAAACCGCAATCCGAACCACACCGCCAGCCCGACCAGCGCCAACGAGGCGACGAACAGCGCGATGTTGAACCGCAATTGCAGGGTGCGTGCGCGCAAGGTCAGCACCTGATAGGCGCGGACGATGTTCTCGGCGCGCTGGCCCTGACTGAACGCCAGCAGATCGGAACTCCGCGCGGCATAGAGATAAATTCCGGCCTCGCGGTCTATCGGCGTGACCGCCTCGATCCGGTTGGCATTGGCATTGACCACCAGCGGTTCGCCCGAATCGATACGTATCAGCACGTCTGGCCGGATGCGTTCGCGCGTGCTGTTACCTTCTGGATCGACGATAGCATCGGTGATCAGTTTGCCGTCCGGACCCTTTTGGAGGATCGCGCTTTCGTTTAGTTTGCGGCTGACAACCTGATAGGAATACCCCTCGGCAAAGGCGGGGCTGCTGATCGGCGCTTGTCCCAGATAATTGCGCAAGTCGCTGGCCATGGCGATGGATTCATTGCCGACATCGCGCAAGTTCTGCTCGTAATAGCCGCGCGCCAGCTTGTTGGCATTTTCCAGCAGTCCGCGCGAATTGTCGGAGAACCAGAACTCGACGCCGGACTGGAACAGGAACGAGGCAAACAGCACCACCAGCAGCGTCGGGATGGCTGCAATCATCGAGAACAGGAACACCAGTTGCACGTGCAATCGCCCGGTGCCGCCCAGTGTTTCCGCCGCCCGCCGCAGCGCCATGCGCCGCCCGAGCAGAACCAGCAGTCCCATCGCCGGAACCAGCGTTCCGACCAGCAACATCGCGGTGAGGTTGGACGGCAGCAGTTCGCCCTTGGGCGTTTCGCGGTTGAGTGTAACCCAAGTCGTGATCGTCATCGCGACAAAGGCCACGACTGCCGCGACTTCGATAACCGCGAAAAAGTTGGCCCGACGCGCGGCAAGCTGAAGCCGCCGCCACCAGCGGGGCCACCTGCCTTTTTTGCGGTTTGGTTTATCGGGCATCGTTGCAACTATACAACGCGCCTGTGGCTAAAATGCAAGGGGGAAACGTTGGG
>JBDUBN010000210.1:0-5247 GCA_040004085.1 Novosphingobium sp. | reverse complement strand
ACTCGGCATCGGCCTTTGGTGACGCGGCGCAGGCCATCGGCACCAACGCCACGGCGCTGGGCCAGCAGGCGAATGCGAATGGCACCAATGCCACTGCAACTGGTTTTCTCGCCAATGCGCTGGGTGCCAATGCTACGGCAGCAGGTGTAAACTCATTCGCGAACGGCGTCTCCGCCACCGCGACGGGTGACAGGGCACTTGCCAACGGCGGCTATGCAACCTCCGCAGGCGCAATGTCCGTGGCCAACGGTCTAGGTGCTACAGCGACTGGTGTTCTTGCGGTCGCCAACGGATTTGTGGCCACCGCAACGGGCGCGAATGCATTCGCCAACGGCGGCTATGCGACAGCAACGGGTAATAGCGCTTATGCTAACGGTGCCAACGCTACTGCGACCGGCGTCAGCTCACAGGCCAACGGCGCCAATGCCACGGCAACCGGCAATAATGCCCTTGCCAACGGCGTTGCGGCCACGGCCAGCGGCCTGAATTCGGTAGCCAATGGCCTTGTGGCTACGGCAACCGGTACGGGCAGTGTGGCCACTGGTGTCGAAGCAACGGCAACCGGCGCTCAGGCAACAGCCAACGGCGGCTTCGCTGTCGCCACGGGTGGACAGTCGAATGCACAAGGCTTCTGGGCCACGGCGGCTGGCGGTCAGTCCAATGCCTCGGGTGTGTTTGCCACTGCAACTGGTGCGCAATCCAACGCGACAGGTGCTTGGGCAACAACAACTGGCATGCAATCAAACGCCATCGGCTTTGCCGCCACGGCAGCGGGCGCACGGTCCAACGCGCTGGGCGGAAACGCCACCGCAGTCGGATCGTCGTCACTGGCCAATGGCGCGAACGCGACGGCCACGGGCACGAGTTCCTTCGCGAATGGCGGCTATGCCACGGCAACGGGTAATCTCGCGCTTGCCAATGGCGCCAGTGCGACGGCTACGGGCGACCGTGCGGTCGCGGCCGGATCGGCTGCAACCGCTGGCGGTTACAAGGCCTTGGCCAATGGGGCTAACGCCACCGCACTCGGCTCGCTGGCAATAGCCAACGGCTCGGTTGCAACCGCAGTCGGCACCAGCGCCAATGCGCAGGGTTCGTCGGCTTCGGCCTTTGGTGATGCAGCGCAGGCTATCGGTACCAACGCCACGGCGCTCGGCCAACAAGCCAATGCCAATGGCACCAACGCCACGGCAACCGGTTATCTGGCGAACGCCTTGGGAACCAACGCAACCGCAGCGGGCGCAAGTTCGGTAGCCAGCGGCGCGAATGCGACGGCCACCGGCGCTGCGGCTAACGCGACGGGCGCAACCGCAACGGCCACGGGCGCAAGCTCGAACGCCAGCGGCGCTGCGGCAACCGCAACCGGTGGCTTGGCCATTGCCAATGGTGCAAACGCCACGGCAATTGGTAGCCAAGCCAACGCACAAGGCGTCAATGCCACCGCTGGCGGCTTCCAGACACTGGCTAATGGTGCGAATGCCACGGCGCAGGGCTCGATGGCCATCGCCAACGGCTCGGTCGCCACGGCAGTCGGCACCAGCGCCAATGCGCAGGGTTCGTCAGCTTCGGCCTTCGGTGACGCGGCGCAAGCCATCGGCACCAACGCTACCGCGCTGGGTCAGCAGGCCAATGCCATCGGCGCCAACGCCACGGCAACCGGCTATCTGGCCAATGCACTGGGTGCGAACGCCACGGCAGCGGGCACCAGCTCGTTTGCCAACGGCGGCGCCGCGACGGCCACGGGTAATCTTGCCCTTGCCAGCGGCGCCAGCGCCACGGCAACCGGCGATCAGGCCAAGGCGCTCGGCTCGTGGGCAACTGCAGGCGGTTATCAGGCGCAGGCAAACGGTTCGTCAGCAGTGGCCTTGGGCAACAATGCCCTTGCGACCGGCGCGCAAGCAACAGCAACCGGCAACCAGTCGCGGGCTATCGGCGGCAACGCCACCGCAACCGGCGTACAGGCAATTGCCACTGGAACGTCAGCCACGGCTACCGGTTCGGCGTCAAATGCCAACGGCAACAGCGCCACGGCAATGGGCGTAAGTTCGCTGGCCAATGGCACATCGGCAATTGCCTCGGGTTCGTTTGCCAACGCTCAGGGTGCACAGGCTTCGGCCTTTGGACCTAACTCGCTGGCACTCGGCGCGAACGCCATGGCGCTCGGCTTCCAGTCGAACGCTACCGGAGCTTCGGCCACGGCATCGGGCTTCTCGGCAGTTGCCAATGGCGCGAATGCTTCGGCCAGCGGTTCGGGTGCATTTGCCAACGGTGCCGCGGCGACGGCTTCGGGCTTCACGGCCTTGGCTTCGGGCGACTCCTCATCCGCATTTGGTGAGCGTTCGCAGGCGGTTGGGCTTAATGCCACGGCGCTGGGCCAGCGCGCCTTCGCTAACGGTGCCAGCGCCACGGCAACTGGTACCCTGGCCTTCGCCAACGGCGCGACAGCCACCGCGATGGGTGCCAGCGCCTCGGCGAACGGCCCAACGGCTTCGGCGTTCGGTGCCACCTCGAATGCCGCCGCTGATCGCAGCACAGCGGTCGGCTATGGTTCCACCGCAGTTGCGGCCGGATCTACGGCAATTGGCTATGGCTCACGCGCCAACAACGCCAACGATGTCGCACTGGGCTCGGGTTCGGTCACTGGCGCAGCCGCGCCGACGTCGAGCGCGATGGTCGATAGCTGGAACTACACCGGCTTTGCGGGCAACAACCCGACGAGCGTGGTTTCGGTCGGATCGGTTGGCAGCGAACGTCAGATCACCAATGTCGCTGCGGGCCGGATCACCGCAACCAGCACCGATGCGGTGAATGGCAGCCAGATCTACTCGATCACCGATATGCTGAGCCGCAACATGAGCGCGGGCATCGCCTCCGCCATGTCGATCGGCAGCATTCCGACACCGACTGAGCCCGGCGCTCTGGTTATCGGTGGCGGCGTGGCAGTGTGGCACGGTCAGGCCGGCTACTCGCTGGGCATCGGCAAGGCGACGGCAGACGGCCGGTTTGTCTTCAAGGTTACCGGCACGGTCGACTCGCAAGGTGAAAAGGGTGCCACAGCTGGCTTCGGCATCCAGTTCTAAGCACACCGGGTCCAAGCGTTCGGCAGTTGCCTGACGCTTGAACTTTTGCTCTCCCCTCGGGTAAGTCGCTTCGTGCGACGCCTGAGGGGAACGCAGCTTTGGTGTCTCGACAATTGCTGCATTACGTGGGAGCAGGCAGTACGCTGCAAGGCACCGCTCGATCGGAGTTCGTAAATGAAGTATTGGCCAGCTCTCGCCCTCGTCGGTCTCGCCGCACCACTGTCTGCCCAGAACGCGCCCGATCCCAACCAGTTCTACAATTTCGCCGCCCAGGTTGTTGGCAACGTCGATCAGGGCCGGGCTGCTGTGGTCTGGGATCGTTCGGCTGCCGAGATGAAGTCCCAGGTCCCCAAGGACCGCTTCGTTGCGCAGATTGCCGCCAACAAGGCGAGCCGTGGCGGAGTCGTCGCACGTTCATGGCAAAGCGTCGTGCGCTCGGTCGTCCGTTCAGCCACCGCGCCAACGGGTCAGGTGCCAGTGGTGATCGTCACCTTCACCAGCACGACCAACAAGAATGTTTCCTACAATGAAGTCGTTACCTTCGCCCTCGGCAAGGATAACCTCTGGCACACTTTCAATTATTCCAACTGATAGAACACGGAATTAGCAATGCTGCCTATTGAAGCGCTCCGGACGATGAACGTTCTGGTGGCTACCCCGTGCTACATCTCGGCGGTCACGATGAATTACGTGACCAGCCTGTACAAGTTCCAGAACGAGGCATTGAACAACGGCTTGCAGTCCACGCTGCACATGCGTTCGGAAAGCCTTGTCACTCGTGCTCGCAATGAAATGGTGCGCTTTTTCCTGGAGCATGAACAGTTCACGCATCTGTTGTGGATCGATTCGGACATCGAGTTTGAGCCACATCAGGTGTTCAGGTTGTTACTGGCGGATCTCGATATTGTCGCCGGTATTTATCCGATCAAGAGCCTGAACTGGCCAGCCGAAGGCGTCTCAGAGGCGATGACGCAGGACGAATTCACTGTCCGCAACGCAACCTTCCCGTTCAATCCGGTCGGCTTCTGGGACGAACCAATCATCCCGCGCGTCAACGAGGATCGCTTCATCGAAGTGGCCGAGGCCCCGACGGGCTTCATGTGCATCAAGCGTGCGGTCTTCGATACGATGATCAAGGCCTACCCCGATCTGAACTACATGCCGGAAGGCGCGGACAAGCGACCGTTTGCCCACCTCTACTGGTTATTTTTCGATTGCATGGTCGATCCTGAATCCAAGCGCTATCTGTCGGAAGACTATGCCTTCTGCAAACGCTGGCGCGACATTGGCGGCAAGGTCTATGCCGACTTCCGCTCGGACCTGGGCCACCTTGGCCAGTACATGTATCGTGGCAATCTGGCGCGGTCGATCCGGCGGCGCGAGGGTTACGAGTATTGATGCAGCGGGTATTTTTCATTTCGGGGCTGCCGCGCTCCGGGTCCACGCTGCTCGGCGCGCTGTTGCGGCAGAACCCACAGTTCCATGCGGGAATGAGCAGCCCCGTATTCAGCCTGCTGAACAGCATGATGCCAAAGCTAAGCAATGCCAATGAATTCAACGTGTTCATTGATAATGCGGCACGTGAACGACTGCTGCGCGGGTTGTTTGAAAGCTACTACGCCGATCTTGGCGACAAGGTAATTTTCGATACCAACCGCAGCTGGACGCAAAAGTTGCCGGTGTTGCTGAACCTGTTTCCGGACACCAAATTCGTCTGCTGCGTCCGTCCGATCAACGAGATCATTCAGAGCTTCGAGCGGCTCTATCTGGAAAGCCCGTTGCAGCTTTCGCAGGTTGTCGGCTTCGATCCGGACACCTCGATTTATGTCCGCGCAGACCGGTTGATGGCGGGCAATGGTCTGATCGGACTGGCGCTCAACGGGCTGAAGGAAGCATTCTACGGCCCGAACAGTGATCGCCTGATGCTGTTGTCGTATGAGAATATCGCCGGGCGGCCCAAGCTGGCGATGGACAAGCTTTACGAATTCCTCGGCGAAAAGGCGTTTGCGCATGATTTCGGCAATCTGGCCTATGAGGCCAACGAGTTCGACACCTTCCTCGGCGCACCGGGGCTGCATTCGGTGCGCAAGAAGGTCACGTACCGCAAGCCGAAATATACCATGCCGCCTGACGTTTTGGCGCGCTTTGCCGGAACCCCATTCTGGGAAAC
>JBDUBN010000622.1:0-1586 GCA_040004085.1 Novosphingobium sp. | reverse complement strand
TCATGACCTCCCGCGAAAAAGCATTGCTGCTCGATCAGTTAGGCCAGCGCGCCTAACCTCCCCAGCGCGACACGTGCGGGTCGAGCGTAGTCAGCTGCCGACGCAATGCCGCCCGTGCCAGACGCTCCGTCTCCGCCTTGCGCCGGGCCGCCGCCATCGGCAGTTGCGGGGCGGGACGCAGGATTTCCCCGTCATAACCATCGGCGACGATAATCCCGCAGGCATGCGGCAAAAACACTTCAGTCTCAAGACAGGCGCGGTCCAGATCCGGGGCCAGCCCCCAATAGAACCGGTCGCAGTGATCGAGGTAGTCGGTCCACTTGGCATCGCCCAGCAGATCAGCGCGGCTGACCTTGATCTCGACAATAATGATGCGGCCCTTGGCATCGATCCCCATGAGATCGGCGCGGCGGCCAGAGCGCAGCGGCATCTCAGCCAGGCACCAGACGTCATTGCGCGCAAACAACCGGCAAATCCCCCGGGCGACGGCGCGGGCGGCGCGTTCGTCAGGGGTGCTGGCGTTATCTGCAGTGAGAATCGGGCCGGGTAAGTCCATGCCTCACCATAGGAACAGATGGTGAACTACGCAAGTGTTGGCGTAGCGTTGCGGCCCAGACCCAGGCCGGAAAGCTCAGGATCAGTAGCTGCGGCGGGTGACCAGCCCATCGGCAGACGGGGTCAGGGCGAGCAGCGCCGAACGTGCCGACTGGTATTCCTGCCACAATGCCTGCGCCGCGGCGCGCGCATCAACGCCGCGTGCGTGGACCGCCAGCAAGGCCGCAATGCCGGCCTCCAAAATCACGGAAAGATCATCGACGCCCTGCTCCGCCGCTTCACGGCGCCAGCCGCCGACATCGCGAATCAAGGCCGGAAAGTTACGCACTTGCTGGCTCATGCCTTCCGGCGCCAGCCCCGCCAGCGCCGCGATCACTCCAGCCGCGTTGTGCAGCGCCGACCACTTCATGCTGAGCGCACTGGTCGCCGCCTGCCCGAACTGCGCCCGCCCGGCCTGCTGCAGTGTACCGTTTGCAGAGGATGGCACCGCACCTGCAAAGGGCGTCTGGCCCAAAGGGCCGGTGCCCGAAGGTTGCTGTAATCCGCTCATGCGCTCCGGGCTTAACCCGCAGCTACTTGCCAAATCGCTAACATTCCCAAGCCACCGCGATTCGCTGCCCTCCACCGACTGGGCACCGCTGACTCGCCGCAAACTTTACCCAAACTTCGCACTGGCAAGCCCCGCCCGCCTCTGCTAACCGCGCCAACGACGCATCCGTAGCTCAGCTGGATAGAGTACTGCCCTCCGAAGGCAGGGGTCACAGGTTCGAATCCTGTCGGGTGCACCATTTTTATGACATTTGTTAGCATTGCCGGTTGGCACCTGTGCCAGTTATGTGGTCATTACGCCCCATGACTGAATGGAATGTCGCGGGCCTCCACTTCGGCGACGGCGCATTTTCTCTTGGCATCGACGCACTAAAAGAACTCGGCTCAAACCGTTCTGCGATCCGCTGCAAATGGATGTTCAGTACACAAGTGACACCGCCCATCGCGCGCGTAGTTTTCTCGGGTGCTTTGCAACCGGTTGC
>JBDUBN010000621.1:0-1591 GCA_040004085.1 Novosphingobium sp. | reverse complement strand
AGCAAACGGGAATGACAATCCTCATAGGTCGGGATCACCGCACCTTGGTATTAGTCGTTCCCATCGCTATGGTGCTGCCAACCTGCATGGCTTTTGCAGGCAGCGTAGGTCAGCCAACTCCCTTCACTGATCAGAGTTGGTCAGGCGTCCTTCAGGCTCCACTAAACGCAATTGAAGACTGTTCGCCAGCAACGCTGCATGTTGGAGGGCAGTTGCATATTCGGTTGCGCCGTGCTTCGCCGGTTGCCGAATTTCGCATCCAGCGTATTGATGGAAGTCGACCTGTCGATGTGCTGGTCAGACCGCACGTACGCCAACCTGAAGCACGATTTCGCCTTCCGGCCCTAGGCAATCGGCGCGTTGTTCAATTTGACGTTAGTGGGCTGCGCGGGATTACCGATGGGGCAAACACTTCTCCTGTGCGCGTTTTTGAGCGATCAGGCAGCTACGCCGTCTTGTTCGGATATGGATTTCGCAGCAGTGACGAGAGTGAAATTGTCGGGGTGTGCGTTGTGCGATTCTCGGAACGCTGAGGAATAATTTTAAGTGCCGCAGCATTTTTAAGTATTCGTAATAACAAAATGCAAGGCAAAGCTCCGTCAGCTATGCAGGAAGTGCATGACATCGCCGTCCTGCACCACATAGGCCTTGCCTTCCGCGCGCAGCTTTCCGGCTTCGCGCGCCTTGCTTTCGCCGCCCAGCGAGACGAAATCGTCATAGGCGATGGTTTCCGCGCGAATGAAGCCCTTCTCGAAGTCCGAGTGGATTTCGCCCGCTGCGTTCGGCGCGGTGGCGCCTTTGTAGACGGTCCATGCACGGGCTTCCTTGGGGCCGACGGTGAAGAAGGTAAGCAGGTGCAGCAGATCGTAGCCTGAGCGGATGATGCGGGCGAGGCCGGTTTCGTGGAGGCCCATTTCCTCCAAAAACACCATGCGTTCGTCGTCTTCCATGCCGGTCAATTCGCTCTCGATAGCGGCGGAGACGATGACGGCATTGGCGCCCTCGGCCTTGGCCTTGGCAAAGACTGCTGCGGAGAAGGCATTGCCGCTGGCGGCGGAGTCTTCATCGACATTGCAGACATAGAGCACCGGCTTGGCCGTGATAAGCTGCGCCTGCTTGAATACGCGGGCTTCTTCTTCGTCGCTCGGCTTGGTCAGCCGCGCGGGCTTGCCTTCGCGCAGCAGATCGAGCGCCTGGCCGAGCACTGATGCGATGATCTTCGATTCCTTGTCGCCCTGAGCGGCCTTTTTCTGAGCGGCGGGGACGCGCTTTTCGAGCGATTCAAGGTCGGACAGCATCAGTTCCGTCTCAACCGTTTCGGCGTCGGAAACTGGGTCGATCTTGTTTTCGACATGCTGGATGTCGTCATTTTCAAAGCAGCGCAGCACGTGGACAATCGCGTCCACCTCGCGGATGTTGGCGAGGAACTGGTTGCCCAGCCCTTCGCCCTTGCTCGCCCCGCGCACAAGGCCCGCGATATCGACAAAGCCGAGCTGGGTGGGGATGATCTTCTGGCTGCCAGCGATCCGCGCCAGCTCGTTCAGCCGCACATCGGGTACGCCGACATTGCCGACGTTCGGCTCAATCGTGC
>JBDUBN010000620.1:0-1597 GCA_040004085.1 Novosphingobium sp. | reverse complement strand
AAGGTGATTGGCTGATCGCCGATCGCCAGACGCAAGGACGCGGGCGGCAAGGGCGCGAGTGGTTCGACGGGCTGGGCAATTTCATGGGCTCCACTGTGGTTCACGCGGTTTCCGCCGATCCGCCGATGGCCAGTCTGGCGCTGGTAATCGGGTTGGCTTTGCACGAGGTTGTTTCCGCCCGCCTGGCACCGCCTGCGCAGGCGCTGCTTAAATGGCCCAACGACCTGATGATCGGCCAAGCCAAACTGGCAGGCATACTGCTTGAACGAGTTGGCGAAAGCGTCGTGATTGGCGTCGGCGTAAACCTCGCTGCCGCACCTCCGGTTGAGGGCCGCGAAGTAACAGCGCTGGCTCAGTTTGGCCCGCCGCCTGATCGTGATCTGTTCGCAGAAGCATTGGCCGCCACGTTTTCCCAAGACCTTGAGCGCTGGCGCTGCTATGGGCTGGCGCCGGTGCTTGCCAGATGGCAGGCAGCGGCTCATCCCCCCGGCACCCGGCTGGCGGTGGGGGAGACCGGAGAAGTGCCGCTGCAAGGCGTATTTGCCGGGCTGACCGACGACGGCGCCTTGCGCTTGCGGCTGGCTGACGGCACCATCCGGGCAATTCACGCGGGCGAAGTCCGCCTGGCCGTGAACGACTGAACTGAGAGACATGGCTATGCTGCTTGCCATTGATGTGGGCAATACGAACGTTGTTTTTGCGCTGTTTGACGGCGACAGCATCCACGCGCGCTGGCGCATCGCCACCGATCCGCGCCGTACTGGCGATGAATACGCCGTCTGGCTGATGCAGCTGCTCGCCATTCGCGGCGTGGAGCGCAATGCGGTGACGCAGATTATCGTCTCCACGGTGGTGCCTCGCGCGATGCACAATATCGAGGTACTGGCGCGAAATTACTTCCAGCTTGAGCCACTGGTGGCCGGACAGGCTCCGGCGGATTACGGCATGGATATCGACGTCGACCAGCCCGCTTCGCTGGGTGCAGACCGCGCGGTGAATGCGCTGGCGGCGCATGCAAAATACCCCGGCGATCTGATCATCGTAGATTTCGGCACCGCCACAACCATCGACGTGGTCGACTTTCACGGTGCCTACAAAGGCGGGGTTATCGCGCCCGGTATCAACCTTTCGCTCGATGCTTTGGTGGGCAACACCGCCAAGCTACCGCGCATTGCAATTGAGGCACCAAAGTCTACCAGCGTCATCGGCACCAATACCGAGGATCAGATGCTGATCGGGGTCTTCTGGGGCTATGTCGCGATGATGGAAGGGCTGATCGCCCGGATGCGCACCGAAATCGGCCGCCCAGCCAAGGTCGTTGCGACCGGCGGGCTGGCCGTGCTGTTTCACGAACACACTGATATTTTCGACGCCGTAGAGGCGGATTTGACACTTGAGGGTCTGGCGATCCTCGCAAAGCGGGCGAATGCCAAGTGACGCGTAAAATGACTCCGGGTAAAGAATTGCTGTTTTGCGCATTGGGTGGATCGGGCGAGATTGGCATGAACGTCAATCTTTATGGCTGTCACGGCAAGTGGCTGATGGTCGATCTGGGGATGACGTTCAGCGGCAATGAATACCCCGGCGTCGATCTGGT
>JBDUBN010000209.1:0-5303 GCA_040004085.1 Novosphingobium sp. | reverse complement strand
ACAGGAACTGGCGCATCGGTTCCTGCAGGGTAATCGCCCGGTCGAGCACCGGATCGGCACCGGCACGATAAGCACCCATCAGCACCAGATCGCGGTTGGCTTCATGACTGGCGACCAGCGCGCGGAACTGCCGCGCCAGCGTCTGGTGGCCGGGATCGGTGACGTCGCTCATCACACGCGACAGAGACGCGGCAATGTCGATAGCCGGATACTGCCCGCGCTGCGCCAGATCGCGCGACAGCACGACATGGCCGTCGAGGATTGATCGCGCGGTGTCGACCACTGGGTCGTCCTGATTGTCGCCATCGGCCAGCACGGTGTAGAGCCCGGTAATCGAGCCGCCGCTGGCCGCCGAATTGCCTGCGCGTTCCACCAGCTTGGTGATCGTGGCAAGCGCGGATGGCGGATAGCCACGCGCCGCGCCGGGCTCGCCCAGCAGCAGCGCGATTTCACGGGCGGCGTGGGCAACGCGGGTCAGGCTGTCCATGATCAGCAGCACCTGCTTGCCCTCGGCGCGGAATTGTTCGGCAAGACTGGTCGCCAGCAAAGCGCCGCGCAGGCGCAAGTTCGGGGCGTGATCGGCGGGGACGGCAACCACGGCGGTGCGGGCTCGTTTTTCTCCGGCCATGTGGCGTTCGACAAAATCGGAAACCTCGCGCGCGCGTTCGCCGATCAGGCCGACGACGACCACTTCTGCTTCAGCGCCACCCGCAATCATGTCGAGCAGCACCGACTTGCCGACGCCCGATCCGGCCATCACGCCGATTCGCTGGCCGACGCCAAATGTGGTGAGCGCGTTCAGCGCGCGGACGCCGGTATCGAAAGTCTCGCGCACTGGGCTGCGATCAAGCGCGCCAGTACGGATGCCGCCTGCGGGCCACTCCTGCCGATGGTGGACCGGGCCGAGCCCATCGATCGGATGGCCCTCGCCATCGACCGCGCGGCCCAGAAAGGCAGCGCCGACCGGCAGCATTCCGGGGCGACCTTCGGGCCGCACCCGCGCGCCGGGGCGGAGCATGACGGTATCGCCGAGCAACATCATCAGCGTGCGCCCGTTGCGAAAGCCGATCACTTCGGCCAGTGGTTCGCCGCCTTCGTGGGTTCTGGGGCCATGCGCCACGCGGGCAAGCGCGCCGATGGGAACCGAAAGCCCGGTCACCTCGATCAGCCCGCCATCGCAAGCGGCGACCAGACCATAGCGGTGCGGTGCGAAATCGGGTTGGGCACCGGCCATGTCCGACAGCACGGCATCGAACAGTTTCAACATGCGTCCAGCGCCTCAACCAGAGCGCGCCGCCATTGCGTCGGACCGTCCTCGACACCGCCGCTGGACGTCTCGATGCGCAGCGCGCCGCGTGGCAGGCTGGGGTCGGGGGTGATCTGCCAGTCTTGCGGCAAGCGCGGGGACACCAGTTTCAGGTCGTCCGGGTTAAGCCGGATCACGCGTTCATCCTCGGCGCGGGCGAGCATCGCGACGGCGCGGCTGACGCGCCCCGCCAGCGCGGCATCGTCCACTGCAAACGGCTGCAAGGTGGCATCGCACAAGGCGAGCACGGTTTCCTGCAAGCGCTGGCGCAAGGCCTCGGCGAGTTCGGCATCGAGGCGGGTAAAGGCAAGATCGAGCGCAGCGCGAGCCTCGGCCTCGGAAGCGGCTTCGGCGGTGGCTTGCCTTAGCGCATCCTGCGATCCGCGCAGATAGCCATCGGCAAAGGCCAGCGCGAGCGGGTCTTCGGGCTCGGGTAGTGGCTGTGCGGCAACTGGTGCGGGTGCCGATGCAATTCCGCGCACGTAACGGGCATTAGTGCGGAATCCTGTGTTTTCGGAGCGGTTAGAGAGCGCGGTGAGGCTAGACATAATCGTCGTCGCCTCCGCCGCCAGAGCCGAATACGATGGTTCCTTCCGCAGCCAGACGCCGCGCGGCGGCAACGATCTGCTTCTGCGCGATCTGCACGTCGGCCATCTTCAGGCGGCCACGTCCGGCGATTTCGTCCTTCACGCCATCAGCGGCGCGGCTGGACATGGCGCGGAAGAACACGGTGCGCTGGTCTTCCTCGATACCCTTCAGGGCGTCGATCAAGACATCGCTTTCCACTTCGCGCAGCAGCGCGCCCATCGATTGTGGATCGAGCACGAACAGATGCTCGAACTTGAACATTTCGGCCTCGATTTCACGGGCCAGCGCTTTGTCGAGCTTGGTGATATCGGGCATCACCCGTTTTTCTACCGCCTTGCCCGCGCCGTTGATCAATTCGGCTGCCTCACGCGGGCCGCCCATGTTGAGCGGGGCGGAACCGTGGTGTTCGCGAATGCGGCGGCTGAGCAGTTCTTCCAGCATGGCGAGCGCTTCTGGCTGGACCGGGCCGAGCGTGGCGATGCGGTGGACCACCTCGGATTGGCTGGCACCGGGCAGGTCGGCCAGCACTTCGGCGGCCACTTCGGGATCGAGCTGGATCAGCAGCACGGCAATCGCTTGTGGATGCTCGCCTGCGATCAGTGGGGCGAGTGCCTGCGGGGTCAGCCAGCGGGCGAGTTCAAGCGGGCTGGCGGGTTTTTCGTCAGGCACAATGCGCTGCATCAGGTTGTCAGCCTTTACCCCGCCAACCGCCTTGGTCATCAGGCTGCGGACCTGGCCCAGCCGGTCGTGCGCGGTGAGGCCAAGCTTTTCGGTCTTGCCGACAAACGCGGCGATGGCATGGGCGATTACTTCGGGGCCAATTTCGCCCAGCGCACACATTTTCTCGCCCAGCAGCCGCAATTCGGCGGGCTGGAGCTGCGCCAGCAGTCCGGCGGCAGAGTCATCATCCAGCAGCATGACCATTACCGCGGCGCGGTCTGCATCGGCAAGGCTGGCGGGGTCGAGCGTGGCGCCAGAGGTGATTGGCGCGTTCATGTCGCTGGCTCCGCTGCGGGAGCGAGCATCTCGCGCAGTGCCTGCACCGCGCTGTCAGGCTGTTCGGCGACCAGCCGCTGCGCCAGATTGACCTGGCGCCCAAGCAGCGCGGCATCAACCGCGCCGGTTATCGGGTCGGACATCCGGGCTGCGGCGGCGGTGACTTGTCCGGCGTCACTGGTTGGCGTGTCGCCGGGTTCGCGTTTCAGCGCCTTGATCAGCGGTCGCACCGCGAGGAGCAGGACCAGCAGCACGCCGATCAATGCGGCCAAATAGCGCACCACGGTGAGGAACCACGCCTGTTCGTAGAACGGCAGCTTATCGACTGGCGCGGCATCGAAAGCGCGGACCATGACGGCCACCTGATCGCCCCGCGCCGGGTCCGCGCCAACGGCGGCGCTGACCAGTTGTTTGATCTGGTCGATGTCGGCTGCCTTGGCCTTTTTCATCGCCGTGTTGCTGAGCGCGACGGCGACCGACAGCCGCTTGATTTTGCCCGGAGCGCCATTGGCGACCGAAACTTCGCGGCCCAGTTCGTAATTTCGGGTCGCGCTGGATTCGCCATTACCTGCGGGCGCTGCGGTAGTGGGTGCGGCGGTCGGCGCGCCCTGCGGCGGGCCAGACGAGGCGGTGGTTTGCGGCGGTGGAGTGTTCGATAGCACGCCCGGTACACCCGACGCTGCGGACTGACCGACGGTCTGCGATGCCGCCTGCGTCTCAGAGCGCAAGACACCCTGCTTGTCATAGGATTCGCGCGCGGAAGTCACCTGATCCATGTCGAGATCGACCTGCACTTCGCTCGAAAAGTTGCCGTCGCCCAGCATCGGGGTGAGCAGGCCATCAAGCTGGCTACGCAACTTGTCTTCCAGCCGCCCTTGCAGTTCCAGCCGTTCGGAACTGCCGCTGCCCTTGCCGCCCGCATCGGTCAGCAGGCGTCCGTGTTGGTCGACCACCCGCACCGCATCGGCGCTGAGCCCCGGCACCGACCCGGCGACAAGGTTGACCACGGCGGAAACCTGACTGTCAGACAATTGCCGCCCGCGCGCCAGCCGCACCATAACCGAGGCGGTGGGCGGGACATTATCACGCACGAACACCGATTTTTCGGACTCGGCCAAGTGGACGCGCACCGCCTCAACGCCGTCAATCTCCATGATCGACAAGGTCAGTTCATGCTCGCGCGTGCTGCGCAAGTGCTCACCCTCCATCGTTTTGCTGGCGCCAATCGGCAAGTTGTCCACGCTGGTCCCGTCCTGCGGCGCAGCCAGCGCGCCATCGGAGGCGACCAGCATCCGCGCGCGGAACAGATCGTCCTCGCCCACACTTAGCGCGCCGGTCTGGTTGTCGATGGTGTACGAAATGCCCGATTTGCCGAGCGCGGTGACGACTTTGGCCTTCTCGCCGTCGTCGAGTTCGGAATAAAGCACCCGCTGCGGCGCGGGGGAGAGCGTCGCCCAGGCCAGCGCGGCCAGCCCAATGCCCGCCACCCCGCCAAACCACGGCAGCACCCGGCGCACCGGGCCTTGCGCGGTAAAGTTGCTCAGCCGGGTCAGCGCGCTGCCGCCCGCCGGATCAGAGAGTGGGGCCAGCAGCGAAGGTATTCCGCCTGCCGGAGAAGCGACCAGATCAGCCATTTATCAGACCCCCATTCGCATGATGTCTTGGTAAGCGGACAGCAGGCGATTGCGCACCTGCAAGGTCGCTTCAAAGCCGACACCTGCCTCTTGCCGCGCCAGCATGACTTTGGCGACATCGGTAACTTCGCCGCGTTCGAACCCGTCGCTCAGCGCCTCAGCCTTCTGCTGCGAGGCGTTGACGTTTTCGAGCGCGTGTTTCAGCGCGCCGGTAAAGCCGTCTGCCGGGCCGCCGGTCGCGGGTGTTTCGCTGGCGGGCGCAGCGGTCTTGACCTGCTGGAGCAGCGACGAGCGATCAATGATCTGCTGGCGCATCGCCAGTATCTGCTGAAGCCCGCCTGCGCCGGAAAGGCCGCCGATACTGCTCATCGACCGGCTCCACTAGCTGCGACCTTGTCAGTCCCAATCCCGGCGTCACGAAATGAAGCAAGTCGGTACCGCAAGGTGCGTTCGGAAATGCCCAGCAGGCGCGCGGCGGCGACCCGGCTGCCGCCGCACTGCGCCAGCGTATCCATGATCGCGCGGGCTTCATGCAACTGGACGATATTGGAGAGCCTGCGTCCGCCAGTCCCGGAAACGGGGACGGACAATGTTCCAAGACTGACGGACGGCTCGCTCCCGACAAGCCTTGCGGCGCTGTCGAAGTGGATGTGTTCGGGCAAGATGGCGGCGGCGTTGCCAGCCAGCAGCAGCGCGCGGCGCATGACGTTTTCCAGCTCGCGGACGTTGCCCGGCCAGCCGTGGTGACGCAGCATGGCCAGCGCGGCATCGCTGATCCA
>JBDUBN010000208.1:0-5308 GCA_040004085.1 Novosphingobium sp. | reverse complement strand
GGCAAATCGGCCATCACGGCGCGGTTGAAAAGGCGGCCTACAGGCCCCGCTTACGAGAATCCGGAGGGCCGAGAAAGCTCTGGAACGACTTTGACTAAAGTTCTCGTCAGCGCTGACTGGTTGCTAGATCAATATGAACTTGCGCTTTGAATGACGATCCCGATCTCCCGGGCCGCATCCAAAACTGCCGTGATGAAGAGTTCATCCGGAATGCGGCGCTTGGCTTCGGACAGTCTGGATGCCGAGATTGCTGCTAAAACCTCATGTTCTTCAACCCGAATTGGTGCGGCGAAGCACACCAGTCCGACGGAGATCTCTTCGTTATCACGCGCATATCCCCGCGTTCGTATCTGTTCGAGTTCAGCGCGTAAAACGGTGGGGTCGGTGATTGTATTCCTTGTCAGCGCCGGAAACGGCCCAGCCGCAAGGTAGGATTCCCGGTCGCCTTCCGTAAGGTTTGCGAGCAGAACTTTGCCGATGCCCGTGCAATATGCCTCGTGCTGCAAACCTACGCGCGTGAACAGATCGCCTGCGCCATGCCCGGTCTTGATCCGATAGGTCACCATATCGTTTTCAAGTGTGCCAAGCTGCACCACGCAGCGCAGTTTACGCGCCAAGCGGTGCAGGATAGGCGCTGCAGCGGCGGCGACGAGCTGCTTGCTGTCGATAGAACCGGCAAGCGCGACCAGCCGCGGCCCGGCCACGAATCGGCCACCGGGCGGGCGGTGGAGATAGCCTTCGCGCAGCAATGTGGTGACCTGGCGGTGCGCGGTCGCCTTTGGCAGGCCGATCTGGGCAGCAATCGCTGTGATGCTGCAACCATCGCGATCGGCAATGATCGCTTCGAGCAGCGCCAGACTCTTGCTCAATGCGGCAACCGTCGGGGTGCCTGAAACTTCGTCAGCGCGTCTCACCATACGGGACGATAGCACCCATTCGCTCTGGCGCCTAGCGAGATACGCAGCTACATTTCTGTGCGATCAAGGGAGAGAACGGATGGCTAACCCCAGTCATGAACAACTAGCCACGCGGCTTCGCGATGCTTACAACGGCCCCGCCGTAGCACCTATGCGCGATGGTCTGGAACCGGGCGACGTCGCCGGTGCCTATGCGGTGCAGGAAATCAACACCCGCTTCTGGGAAAACCAGGGACGCCGGATCGTGGGCCGCAAAGCTGGCCTCACCGCAAAGGCGGTGCAGGCGCAGCTTGGCGTTGATCAACCGGACTTTGGCGTTCTGTTCGATGACATGCGTCTGGCAGATGGCGAAACACTTTCGCCCGCAAAATGCCTTCAGCCCAAAGCTGAGGCCGAGATTGCATTTGTTCTCGCTGCCGATCTCCCCTCACCCGATACGACGCCCGAACAGGTCGCGGCGGCTGTCGCCAGTGTTCATGCCGCCATCGAGATCGTCGATAGCCGCATTGCCGACTGGAAGATCACCTTTGCTGACACTGTCGCAGACAATGGTTCATCCGCTTACTTCGTGCTCGCTGATCAAGGCTTGCCGCTTGCTGGCCTCGACCTTGAAGGAGCGGTCATGGAAATGTCCTTTAATGGCGAGACCGTGTCGACAGGCATCGGGTCCGCTGCGCTGGGAAATCCGCTCAATGCCGCCGCCTGGCTCGCACAGACGCTGGCCCAGCGCGGTGAGCCGTTGAAAGCCGGTGACGTGCTGATGGCAGGTGCGCTTGGCCCGATGGTCGCCCTGAAGCCTGGTACAAAGGTCCAGGCAAAGATCGCCGGGATTGGCGAATGCACCTTTACTTACGGGGATGCCTGAGATGACGAAGACCAAAGTTGCCATCATCGGATCGGGCAATATCGGCACCGATCTGATGATCAAGATAATGCGGCTGTCCGAAGTTCTTGAAATGGGCGCGTTCGTCGGGATTGATCCGCAGAGCGACGGCCTCCAGCGCGCCGCGCGTATGGGCGTGCCGATCACGGCGGAGGGTATTGACGGCTTGATCGCCATGCCTGAATTCGCCGACATTCAGATCGTGTTCGATGCAACCAGCGCCGGCGCGCATAAGCGCAACAGTGAACTGGTGCTGGCAGCTGGCAAGCGCATGATCGACCTCACCCCTGCAGCCATCGGTCCGTACACGATCCCGCCGATCAACGGCGAGGCCAATCTCGATGCCACGAACGTCAACATGGTGACATGTGGCGGTCAGGCGACGATCCCGATTGTCGCGGCCGTCAATCGCGTCGCCAAGGTCCACTACGGCGAGATCGTCGCCTCGATCAGTTCGAAGAGCGCTGGCCCCGGCACGCGCGCCAATATTGACGAGTTCACCGAAACCACCAGTCAGGCGATCATGGACGTCGGCGGTGCAACGCGCGGCAAGGCCATCATCATCCTGAACCCCGCTGAACCGCCGCTGATCATGCGCGATACCGTCTATTGCCTGTGCGAGGATGGCGACCGTGACGCGATACGCCAGTCAATCCACGACATGGTGGCCGAAGTGCAAAGCTATGTGCCCGGTTATCGGCTTAAGCAGGCGGTGCAGTTTGAAAGCATTGGCGACAACCAGCCACTGCGTATTCCCGAGATGGACGGCTCGTTCACCGGCCTCAAGGTGTCGGTCTTCCTCGAAGTGGAAGGCGCCGCGCACTACTTGCCTGCTTATGCCGGTAATCTCGATATCATGACCTCGGCCGCGATGAAGACGGCTGAAAAGATCGCTGAAAGGATGGCGGCATGAGCTTTGACCCCACCCAGACCAAACTCTACATTCAGGACGTCACCCTGCGCGACGGCATGCACGCCATCCGCCACCAGTATGGTCTGGATCACGTCCAGAAGATCGCCAAGGCGCTTGATCTGGCAAAAGTCGACGCAATCGAAGTCGCCCATGGCGACGGCCTGCAGGGTTCCAGCTTCAACTACGGCTTTGGCGCTTATACCGACTGGGACTGGATCGGTGCGGTTGCCGAAGTGCTTGAACACGCTGTGCTCACGACGCTGCTATTGCCCGGCATTGGCACGGTGCATGACCTGAAGCATGCCTGCGAGATGGGCGTGAAGTCAGTCCGCATCGCCACGCATTGCACCGAGGCGGACGTCAGCCGCCAGCACATCGAAGCGGCCCGCAATCTCGGCATGGACGTGTCGGGCTTCCTGATGATGAGCCATATGACCAGCCCCGAATTGCTGGCGCAGCAGGCCTTGCTGATGGAAAGCTACGGCGCGCATTGCGTCTACGTCACCGACAGCGGCGGCGCGATGAACATGGACGAATACGCCGCGCGTTGCCAAGCCTATGACCGGGTGCTGAAACCGGAAACACAGCGCGGTGTCCATGCCCACCACAACCTGTCGCTCGGCGTCGCGAACTCGATCGTCGCGGTGCAGAACGGCATCGTGCGCGTCGATGCCAGCCTTGCCGGTATGGGTGCAGGCGCAGGCAACGCGCCGCTGGAAGTGTTCATCGCTGCAGCCGATCGCATGGGCTGGAACCACGGCTGCGATCTGTTCGCGCTGATGGACGCCGCCGAAGAACTCGTCCGCCCGCTGCAGGATCGCCCCGTCCGGGTTGACCGTGAAACGCTGACGCTTGGTTATGCCGGGGTCTATTCAAGCTTCCTGCGCCATGCCGAAAAGGCCAGCGCCGACTACGGCGTCGACACCCGCTCGATCCTCGCCGAAGTGGGCCGCCGCAAGATGGTCGGCGGGCAAGAAGACATGATCGTCGACATCGCGCTCGATCTGGCCAAGCAAAAGGACGAAATGGCGGGCTGATTGCTGGCGCGCGATGATCTTTTCGCGCGCCGCAACTTCGCTCTTTGGCCGCAACGTTCTAAGTGGCCGCCAGCAGAGCAGCCTGGAGAAGTGGTCAGGAACCTGTCCAGCGAGGCTTGCGCTTTTCTTTGAAGGCAGCCTCGCCCTCACGGGCGTCGTCAAGTTGAATGATTTTGTTCATCCACGACATCGAAAGCTCGTAAAGTTCTTCCTTCTTGCTGGCTTGTTCCACCGCCGCCCGCGCCACCGCCTTTGTCGCCTGAATCGCAACGGGCGCACATGCGACTATCGCTTCAGCATAGTTGCGCGCGACTTCCAACGAAGTGCCCGCCGGGGCAACATCGCTCACCAGACCCCAGCGTTGCGCCGTTTGCGCATCCATCCTCTCACCCGTCAGCAAATACCGCATCGCCACATGCCAAGGCATTCGCATGGGCAAGAGGTTGGCGCCTCCGCCCAGGGCTGCGAATCCGACGAGCGGTTCAGGCAAACCGAATGAGGCGTTCTCGTCCGCTATGATGAGATCGCAGGCTAGTGCGAGTTCAAAGCCGCCCCCGAAGGTAAGGCCGTTCGCCGCCGCGATAATTGGTTTGGTCATCGAGCTTCGGTTTGATAGTCCTGCCCAGCCCGAAGAAGGCATCGCTTCCTGCATGTCATCATTCAGATCGTGACCACAGCAGAATGCTCGGCCCACACCGGTGATGATGGCCACACGCAGCGAGTTGTCCGCTTCATAGAGATCCCAAAGTGCGGCAAGCTCGTGACAAGCAGCTATGGTAAGCACGTTCAATTTATCAGGATGGTTCAGTGTGATCGTCAGGACCGGACCGTCGCGGTCGGAGTTGATCATCGACATTGGACGTTATCCTCTCTCGAAATATGCCGCACTTGTTCCCGGATCGGACCCGACGCGAATTTCTCGATTAATTGAGCCTATCGGTTGACAGCATGCCCTGCATCGAGGCGTGATGCATGCCGATCAGCCAATCTCCGTCGCTTTCGACAAAGAGCAGCGAGATGCGCATGGTCAGTGAGATTTTGCCGATCACGAAATAGACAAGCCCGGCCACCGCAACGCTTGTGCCCGACAACCGCGATACCGCGATATCCTCAAATCGGGCGCTCGCGGCGCCTTCCGCCGGCAATGCCGCAAAGTAAGCCTGGATCGCTTTCCGGCCAATCAAAAGGCTGTCGTTTGCCCCGTAGAACAGCGTGTCGTCCCGATAGAATGCCGCCAGACCACCGCTGTCGCGGCGGGCAAATCGATCGGACCAGACTGCCAGGAACTTGGTCGGATCAAATGAATCCATTGGAAACTCCATTCAATTTCCCAGCCAGCGCGAACGAGCTGCTTGTTAGTGCCTCAGATCAAATGCCGCCTGCACTCGGCAGAGCAACCTTCAGGCTCCGCCGTCGATCGTCAGGATCGTGCCGGAGGTATATCCCGATGCTGGGGAAGCGAGAAACGCCGCAGCGCGACCTATTTCTTCTGGTTCGGCCATTCGGCCGAACGGCATATCCGCGACTAGTTCTTCCCATCGGTCGGGCTCGCCGAACT
>JBDUBN010000619.1:0-1603 GCA_040004085.1 Novosphingobium sp. | reverse complement strand
GGATCATCAAGCAGGTGGAGAAACAGGGGCGCCTCGCCAACTACATGATGGACCGCGCGCTCAGCATCGGCGGGCTGAAGGCGCAAGGCCGCAAACGCCTGCGCGACAAGCCGATGGACCTGATCCTCGAGCGCGCTCTGCGTCCGAAAATCCGCGCGAAGTTCGGCGGACGGCTTAAGGCGATGGTGTCGGGCGGCGCACCGCTCAACCCCGAAATCGGCGTGTTCTTTGATGCTATGGGTCTGACCATGTTGCAGGGTTACGGTCAGACCGAGGCTGGCCCGGTGATCAGTTGCAACCGGCCCAGCGTCGGCCTGAAAATGGACACGGTCGGCCCCCCGCTGCGCGGGGTGGAACTGCGCATTGCCGAGGACGGCGAGATTCTGGTGCGCGGCGAACTGGTGATGCGGGGCTATTGGCAGAACCCGGCCGCCACCGCGCTGGCGCTGCAAGCGGACGGCTGGCTGCACACCGGCGACATCGGCCATCTGGACGAACAGGGCCGCATCAAGATCACCGACCGCAAGAAGGACATGATCGTCAACGACAAGGGCGATAACGTCGCCCCGCAGCGGATCGAAGGGATGCTGACGCTCCAGCCCGAAATCGCGCAGGCCATGGTCGCGGGCGACAAGCGGCCCTATCTGGTCGGCCTGATCGTGCCCAACGCCGAATGGGCGCTCGATTGGGCCAGGGCCCAGGACGAGAAGTTCGACCTGAAGAGCCTGCAAGAACTCCCCGCCTTCCGCAGCGCCGTGCGCGCCGCAATCGACCGGGTGAACGCGGACCTGTCAGTGACCGAGAAGGTCCGCCAGTTCGCCTTTGCCGATGAGGCGTTCAGCATCGACAATCAGGAAATGACCCCGAGTTTGAAGATCCGCCGACACAAGATCAGGGAGCGTTATGGGGCGCGGCTGGATGGGTTGTACCGGGGGTGAGGGGGTGTTCTCCACACTCCGCCCGGCTTTATGCCCCTAACAAATCGCCAAAGACAAAAAACAGTCCAAACACTGAAAACAAAATTGCATAGCTCAGTAGGATGCACCAAAATGCGTCGTTGCTTTTTTGTTTGTAACCCCTCGCTCGGAGCACAATGGCAACTGAAATTGTGATCACCAGCAGCGGGCCAAATAGAACAAATGCAACTCTGCCTGCTGTGCCAAGGGGAATGAGGTGCTTAATTTTGTCGAAGCCCTGATCTCTTGAAAACTCCGATTCCATCTGCGCCAATGCATCTGGATGCAAATTTCGTCGATCAAGTTCATTTTTTGCCGCAGTCACCGCTTCCTCAGCAAAACCGTCGTCTTCGCCAGATAGGACAATTCGGAGAATTTCCTCGTCGGGAGCGCGGCACATTCTCTCAGTGAAGTTCATTGCACCCATTCCCTAATCCGAAGTCGCTCACCAATGCTACCCCAACGGAACCTTAGTCTCGTCCACAATCCGCCCAAACGCCTCACTCACAGTTGCCCGATCAACAATATCCACCTTCCATGGCAGCAGCGATTCGTCGAAGGCTTCTCGCAATTGGCCCGACAGCGAAAAAGACAGCGGTTCGGGTCCGCAGATTACCAGATCGAGGTCTGACCATGGCTTGAGGTGA
>JBDUBN010000618.1:0-1605 GCA_040004085.1 Novosphingobium sp. | reverse complement strand
CAACCAAAAGCATCAGATGTGCGATCCGGGCGGTAGCCACCGCTCGTCCAGCCCGATACCGCTTCGCTCATTCCATGGTAAACTTGGGTGCCCGCTTTTCCCAGAACGCGGCCCGCTTCTCCTTGGCGTCCTCGGTTGCCTGCGCAATGGCGACGGCGCGGTTTTCCAGTTCGATCGCCGCCTCCAAGCTGCCTGCCGACTGGTTCAGCCACAGCGATTGTTTGGTCAGCCAGATGCCCATCGGCACGTTGACCATCACGGCGCGTGCAATCGTCAGGGCCTCGTCCATCAGCTTGTCCTCATCGACCGCGCGCAGGATGAGGCCGATTCGCTCTGCCTCGTCGGCGAACACTGGCCGCGCTGTCAGCAGCAGTTCCGCCGCCCGCTGGCTGCCCACCGCGCGCGACAGCATGTATGACAGGCCCAGTTCCGCCCCGGTCGCCGCATTATGGATGGTGTTGATGAACCGGGCCGAGCGCACCGCTATGGTCATGTCCGAGGCGAGCGCCAAGGTGTAGCCGACGCCGGCCACCGTACCGTTTACCGCACAGATGACCGGTTGCGGCAGGTTGCGCATGGCGATCGGGATCTGGCCCAGCCCGTGCAAGCTATGGCGGTTGCTGTAGGCCTTGCCCATGCCCTCCCGGTGATAGGGCGACGGGCCCGCGTTCTTGAGATCGTGGCCTGCGCAGAATCCCCGCCCGGTCGCGGTCAGGATCGCCACCCGGGCGGACGGATCGGAGCGGATGTCGGCCAGCGCATCGAGCAGCGCCTCGTACATTTCCCAGGTGAACGCGTTGAGCACGTCGGGCCGGTTAAGGGTGATCCGGCGCACGCCGTCTTCGGGCGTATCCAGCAGTATAGTGTCGCTCATCGGGTTGCTCCCTTGATCATACTCGGCTGCGCTGCCGGTGACTGCCATAAGGTGACTGCCATAAAATGCAGCGACCGGCCACGCCTTGTGGGGCATGGCCGGTCCCATATCACCTGCTTGATAACAGGTCAGGCGCGCATGAAGCGCTTGCCGTTTTCGTACATGATTGCGTTGACGTCGTCGTCGGGCAGATCGGTCAAGGCCTCGGCATAGAAGTCGCGCGGCTCCGGTACGCCCTCTGCATGGGGATAGTCCGAACCCATCAGGATGCATTCCGACGAACCGATCCTGTCGACGATGTATTTCACGTCGTCCTCGGGATAGGCGACGACGAAACAGTTGCGCTTGAAGATCTTGCTTGGCCGCTCGGGCAGCTGGCCGCACGGCCAATAGCCGTTCTTGGCCATGCCGCGCATCTTGTCCATCTTCTCGAGGAAGCTGGGCACCCAGTTGGCGCCGTTCTCGACACTGGCGATGTGGATGTCGGGGAAGCGCTCGAAAAAGTTGTGGTAGATGATGTTCGCCAGCGTGATCTGCACCGGCAGTTCGGAATAGCAGAACATCCACTGCCACGCAGTCTGCCCCGTGCGGCGCGATTGCAACGGCTTTTCACCAAATTCGCGGATAAGCGGATGCATGAAGTTGGCTTCGGAAACGTGGAACGTCACCGCGACCTTGTTGTCGTTGAGGATCTGCCACACCGGGTCAAAATAGGGATCGGCCGGCGACTT
>JBDUBN010000010.1:0-18059 GCA_040004085.1 Novosphingobium sp. | reverse complement strand
GCGGTGCGGGCTCGGTCACGGCGCGGGTCGATACGACGTTCAAGTCCAAGTATTTCACGGACTTCTATAACTATGCCGATGGCACGCAGAAGGCGCTCACGCAGACCGACTTCAGCCTAGAATACCAGACTGACGACAAGAAGTACTCGATCATGGGCTTCGTGAAGAATATTGAGAACACCCGTGCCCTGACTTACGGCAGCTTCGTCTCCGCCGGTCCGGACGATATATTCAACTGGCAGTTCGGCGCGCCGCGCACTTATGGCGTCCGCGCCAGCGCCAAGTTCTGATCTTGGAAGCAGGGGGCGGTCACGTGCCGCCCCCTGATCACTGCCCTTTTCCCGGTCGATAAAAAAGGCGGGCGGCAACCCCGCCTTTTTGCGTTTGCGGTGAGCCAACTCAAATTGATCAAAGTGACAGAACTCCACGCCGAAACCATGACGCCGCGGCAAAAGACGCTGGCGCTGCTGACGCTCGTTGTCGCGCTGGTGCTGGAGATTGTCGACCTGACGATCGTCAACACCGCTCTGCCGGCGATCCAGGCGGACTTCGGAGCCGATGCGCAGGCCGCGCAATGGATCATCGCGGGCTATTCGCTGGCCTTTGCCCTGCTGCTGATGGCGGGCGGGCGCATGGGCGACAGCTTTGGCTATCGCCGCATGTTCATATGGGGAGTCGCGGGTTTCACGCTATCTTCAGTGCTGTGCGGCATGGCGCAGAGCGGCTCGCAACTGGTCCTCGCACGATTGTTGCAAGGCGCGACCGGGGCCATCATGGCGCCCCAGTTCATGGCGCTGATGCAAGTGCTGTTTCATCCTCTGGAGCGGGTATCCAAACTGGCGATGTTCGGCGTGATTGGCGGTCTTGCGGCAATCATCGGGCCTATCATTGGCGGTATGCTGATTGCGGCTGATGCGTTCGGACTGGGCTGGCGGCTGATCTTTCTGATCAATCTGCCGATCGGCGCGCTCGCCGTGATCAGTGGCTGGCTTTACCTGCCCGAGACGCGATCAGGCCGACCGGCGGGCTACGACATCGGCGGCATTGTGATCTTCGGACTGGCCATCGCCGCCCTGCTGTGGCCGCTGGTACGCGGGCAGCACGGCGCGCCCGGCGTTTGGGAATGGGCGCTGCTCGCCGCCGCTGCGCCGCTGGGTTGGCTGGGTTGGCAGCATGTCACGCGCCGGGTCGCCGATGGCCGAGCGGCACTGTTCGATCCCTCGCTGTTCGCGATCCGGCCGTTCAGGATCGGTCTGGCCATTTCCATATGCTTTTCCGCGGCGAATGCTGGCTTTCTGATGTGCTTTGCCTTCGCATTGCAAGCAGAGCGCGGCCAGACGCCGCTGGTTACCGGATTGCTGCACATGCCGTTCGGGTTTGGCGCGATGTTCGGCATAGCCGTGCTGGGCCGCCGCCTGTTGCCGCGCGTCGGGCGCTGGATACTGGTGGCGGGAGCGCTGTTCATGGCGCTGTTCGCCTCGCTTGTGCTCGTCGGAGTAGGCGAACTTGCCCTGTCGTGGACAACGCTCACGCCGCTGTTGGTGCTGGCGGGAGCGGGCATGGGAATGATTTCGGGCTGCGTGCCGCCGGTCACCGTGGCGCAAGTCGACAAGGATCACGCCGGAGCGGCCAGTGGCCTGCTAAAGACCAGTCAGCAAGTCGGCAGCGCATTGGGCATTGCACTGATTGGCAGCGCCTATTTCGCCGGGGCCGGGTATGCCGACCACCCCGGATCGACGATGGCGCTAGTGCCGCTGGTCCCGCTACTGCTGCTGTGCGCGGTGTTGGCGGCGCGGCTGCCGGGCACGATCTTCGCCAGACCCGCCGTGCAGCATTGAGGTAGCAAGGGAAGGTCCGCCGGGCTTTTTCGTCGAGCTCGGCCCTAACTGGAATGCAATCCTCCGATTTCACCAACAGCGCATTTGAACGCGGATGCCGCTTGACAGAGGTGCCCTGAATTCATAAACAAGAATTGAAATTCTAATTATCGCCCGGCAGCACCAACGAGTCTGCCAGAGGCGGGTGGCCGGGAGAATACACGATGCACTTTTCCGTTTTCCTCAACGCGCGTTCGATGGGTCCGGATCAGGACCGCAAGCTCATGCACGATCTTGAGGCGCACGCCTTGGCGGCCAGTGTAAAGGGCTTCGACGCCATCTTCATGCCCGATCACCACTTCAACGGTTACATGCCGGTGGCGTCTGACAGCTTTATTTTCGCAGGCTATCTCGCGGCCAAGATGCCGCATATGCATTTCGGGTTTTCAGTCGTGTCGGTGCCGCTGCACCACCCGGTGCGCTTTACCGAGCGGGTCAACATCCTTGATCAGTTGACTGACGGCAAGCTGCTTGTCGGTGTCGGATCGGGCACCACGCCCGAGGAGATGATCGGCTTTGCCATCAACTACAAGGACTCCTCCGCGATCGCCGAAAAGAACCTCGAAATTGCCGAGGCGCTGTGGGCCAAGCAGATGGATGATCCCGCCGTGGTGATTGATAGCGGGCCGCATCAGGGCCGCGTGCTTCAGCGGATCACGCCTGCCCCTTATGGTCGCAAGCATGCCCGCCTGATGCCGGTGGCGATGAAGGAATCCAGCACGCGCCGTGCCGCTGTAAACGGCTGGCCAGCCTATATCCCGGCCTTCACCCCGCCGCAGATCTACGGCAACGAGCCGTTCGTTCACGTCAAAAAGTACTTCGACGTCTACAAGGGCATGCTGCTCGAAGCCGGGCACGACGACCAGACCGTGGCTCAGGCGCTCGAGTGGACGACCCACACCTACCAGTGCGTCCATGTCGCCGAAACCGAGGAGCAGGCGCGCGAGGAACTGGAAGTTATCCTGCGCGGCTATCAGGACGCCGTGGACCGCGAGAACGAGTTCAACCGCAGGGCCGAAGGTGACGCCGCCAACAAGAAAAGCGATGTCAACGTCTCGGCGCTCGATGAAGGCTGGATCGGCACATGGTGCCTGTGGGGCTCGCCAGAAAAGGTGATTGAGGAACTGCGACCCTACAAGGAACTGGGCATCGGCAATGTGCTGTGCGGCACCACCACCGGCCCGCTGACCGACAAGCGTCTGGCGCTGGCCAACCAGACCATTGACCTGCTGTCCAGCAAAGTCATGCCTGCGTTCAAGAACTGAGCCGCGCCGTGACCAGAGCCGTAGCGGCCCCTCGGGGAGAACCTGCTTGATTCGCGAACCCTCTTTTGACGAAACTTGCGCGCTGACGGCGGGCGCGGCGATGTGGGCTTCGGTGGCGGTTCCAGAGGCCGACATTCCCGCTTTCACCATGTCGGACGGGCCAATGGGAATCGCCAGCGGCAATGTCGATGAACGCGACATCTCGCTTCTCAGCCCTTGCGCGACCGCGCTGGGGGCAAGCTGGGACGTGGAAATTGCCCGCAAGGTTGGCTCGGTGGTCGGCAGCGACGCGGTCGCGCGCGGGATCGATGCGGTGCTGGCACCGAACATCAACCTTGCCCGCAGCCCGCTGTCGGGCCGTGCATTCGAATATTTCTCCGAAGACCCGCTGCTCGCCGGAGTGATGGGCGCGGGGTGGATCAATGGCCTGCAATCGACCGGGACAGGCTCGGTCGCCAAGCACCTGGTCTGCAACGACAGCGAGACCGAGCGCGACCGCGTCAATGTCGTGATTGATGAGCGCACTCTGCGCGAAGTCTACCTGCTACCGTTCGAGTTCGCCGCGGAGGCGGGCTGTGCCGGGATGCTGGCGGCATACAACAAGGTCAACGGCCAGTGGTGCTCTGAACAAGCGCATGTCATCACCCAGATCGTCAAAGGCGAATGGCAGTTCCCTTACCTGATCATGAGCGACTGGTTCGGCACCCATTCGACTCAGGGCTGCCTGAACGGCGGGCTCGATCTTGAGATGCCGGGACCGTTTCGCTTCCTTGGCCCCAAGGCTGCGGTGGCGGTAAGTGTCGGTCTGGTGCCGCCTGAGCGCGTTGCCGATGCTGCACTCCGCGTTGCCGCAACCGCTCGCAAGGTGACCGGCGCCAAGACTCCGCCGCTCGCCCCGGAACAGGCGGAGGCCATTCTGGAGGAAGCCGCCGCTGCCGGTATGGTGCTGTTGAAGAACGAGGGCGATCTGCTGCCGCTTCTCCCGGCGTCGATCAAGCGCCTCGCGGTGATCGGGCCGAACGCCGCCGCGCCGTGCTATCAGGGCGGCACGTTTGCGCGGATTGCGGTCGCGCCTGAAGTTTCCAGTCCGGTTGAGGCGATCCGCTCCCGGTTTAACGCAGACTGTGAAGTGGTGTTCGAACCCGGCGTCGATCCCCAGCCGCGCCTGCCCGCCATGCCGGTGAGCCCGGCACGTGATCTGGGCGATGGCTGCGCGGATGGCATGACCGTCGATTATTTCGCCAGCCCCGATTGTTCGGGCAGGCCGCTGACGAGCGAAACGCGGAACACCAATTCGCTGGTCTGGTTCCACGGCCAGCATACGCAGGGCCGCTTTGACGTACCGGGTTCGATCCGTGCCAGTGGGCGGTTTACGCCGCAGCTTTCTGGCACGCACCGGCTTTATCTTGGTGCTACGGGTTCGGCCCGCATTCTGGTCGATGGGCGCGAATTGCTCGCCGCCGGTGGCCCGCTTGAGGCCAAGGATGTGATGGGCACGCTGAAGCGCGGCGATGCCGATGTAGCCGAAGTTGAGCTGGATGCGGGACGCGAAGTCAATATCACGGCCGAATTCTGCTACACCGGCGCGCGTGTGCAAGGGCTGTGGTACGGCATCCGTTCGCCGGACAGCCCCGCTGCCATGCTTGCCCGCGCGGTCGAAGCGGCCAGGTCCGCCGATGCGGTGTTCCTGATCGTCGGCGAGACTTCGGATTCCAGCGTCGAGAGCAAGGATCGCCCGGATACGCGGCTCGCAGACGAGCAGATCGCACTGATCGAGGCGATAACCGCCGCCAATCCTCGCACTGTGATCGTTGCCAATGTTGGCCACGCATTTGACACATCATGGGAAGACACGGCCGCCGCGCTGCTCATCGTGTGGTATCCGGGGCAGGGCTTTGCTCCAGCCCTGGCGCAAGTGTTGGCGGGCGATCGCGAACCCGGTGGACGTATGCCGGTGAGCATCGCCGCAGAAGAAGCGCACTATTGCGGGGCAAACACCCAGCCCGATGCGGAAGGAAATCTCTCTTACGCCGAGGGGACGCGCTTCGGCTATCGCGGCCTGATTGCGGGCGGCACCCCGGCGCGCCACGCGCTGGGCAGTGGCATGGGCTATGCGCGCTTTGCGTCGGATGGCGTCGAGGTGCTCGGCGACGGCGTTGCTGTGACGGTACGAAATATCTCAGACCGGGCAGGGGCGGACGTGGTGCAACTCTACCGCGACACGCCAGAATGCGCGCTGATCGGGTTTGCGAAAGTTTGGTTGGAACCGGGCGAGGCGCGGCGCATTGTCGTTACGCCCGAAGCGAAGATGCTGCGGCTGTGGCGGGACGGCTGGCAGGCGATAACCGGCGATCTGCCAGTGCGCGTGGCCCGGCATGCTGAGGATCCGGGGCTAGGTGCCATTTTGCACCTTTGAGGCGCTAACTGTCCAGCTTGAGCGGATCACATCAGATTGATTCGTCATTACTTAATGTCAGTAAGCTATCGACGTCGGTGAAACCGCCCTGCGCGATGCAAGTGCGTACACAACAGCCACCGCCGCCCCGGCCATTCCAACCACACCTGCAGTGAGAAATGCGCCTTGCATTGATCCTGACTGCGCGTCGATCACGTGGACCAGTCGCGGTGATTGCGATTGGCCGAGGAAGAACGCGGCGGTCCAGATGCCCATTCCGGTGCCGCGATGGTTGAAGTCAAACTTGGTTTGCGCCCAGGCGATCAGCGTCGGCACGGTCATGCCCGCAGCGGTTTGTTGGACGATCAATGCAGCCACCATCGCCATGGGCGTAGCGGAGAGGCCCATCCCGGCGAGGCCGGTTCCCATCAGCAGCAGGAATGCGCCCAATTGCACCACGTTCCTGCGGTTTGCGAGCAGGCGGAAGATCATCGCGCCTACCAGAATGAACATCTGGGGAATAAAAATCAGGCCAGCATAGCGCTCGGGCTCGGTCACGCCGACTTCGACAAAGGCGAGCGAGCCATTGATGATGAAGACGTAATACAGCATCGAAGCGAACAGCGTGACGGCAGCGATCAGGATTGCGCTCCCCCAGGGAAATGGGCTCGTCACGGCCGCCGGTTCGTCGCGTTTTGCCGCTTCGACTGTACGCTTGGGTTCGAAAATCCACACGAACATCGCCGCCCAGATCGGGAAGGCGATCAGGTAGACATAGAACACCCCGTTCCATTTGAGGGTGGTTGCAAAGCCGACGACGAGCGCAACCATGCCAGCGATGAACGGCCCCAGCAGACCTTGGAGAAACAGCCAGTTCTTGCGGCCCCGGTCATCCCAGTAATCGCCGATCAGGGTGTTGACCACGGTGAGAATGCCTGCCTCGCTGATGCCCAGCAGCAGGCGCGACAGGTAAATGTGGTCCAGATTGTCGAGCAGCAACGGCGCCGCGCCAAACACGCCGTAAAAGGCCGTGCACAGCAGCAGGATCGGGCGGCGCCCGAACTTGTCGACGAGCAAGCCGGCAAAGGGCGCCAACAGCGCCATCGCCAGCCCCGGCGCGCCGATCATGGCCGGCACGTGGCTTCGCGCATCGGGATCGTGGGCAAAGTGCGCGATCATGGTCGGCACGGCAGGCCCCATCGCGACGATGGCAATGATCGGCAGGAAGGCGGCGATGACAATGGTAAAGCCCTGCGGCCTTAACGTCAGATCGCGGAAAAACATGCGAATTGCGTTCATCACTCTCTCCCAACGAGGGCGATTTGCTTCGCCTCTGCGCTTGACTTTTAAGGCCCTAGCAAACTAGAACGTATATTACAAATAGAGATTTCGCAGAGAGAGGATGCAGACTTCGATGGCCGAATATGTTCGCAATCTTTGGTACATGGCAGCTTGGGCCGAGGAAGTACCCGAAGGCGGCTTGCTGACGCGCAAGCTGCTCGACCGACCGTGGTTGCTCATGCGATTGGCAGACGGTGGGTGGACCATGCTTGCCGACCGCTGCCCGCACCGTTTTGCGCCGCTGAGCATGGGCGAGCGTCACGGGGATACGATTCACTGTGGTTATCACGGCCTGGGCTTTGATCGCACCGGTGCTTGCGTCCAAAATCCCTTTGGCGGTGCGCCGCCTGAGGGTGCGCGCGTGCGGGCTCTGCCGGTGGTGGAAAAGGATGGGGCGCTCTGGTTTTGGCCGGGCGATGCTGACAAGGCTGATCCCGCACTGATTCCCGATTTCGCCTTCTGCACTGGCCCCGAGCACTTGCGCGACCGGTTCACCATGCAGGCCAATTATGAATACGTGACCGACAACCTGCTTGATCTGAGCCATGCGGAATTCATTCACAAGGGCAGCTTTGGCACCAATGGCACCCTGCTGGTTCACGGCAAGCAGACCGTGTTGGCGGAGGATGACGGCGCGTTGTGGAACAACTGGGACATCACCGATGCCGAGCCGCCGGAATGGGCCAAGCCGATGCTGGGCGAGGGCGCGCGCATAAACCAGACGCTGCACATCCGCTGGCACGCTCCGGCAACGATGGCGCTGTTCATTACGCTGGCCAATGCGGCAAGTGGTGACGCGATTGTTCCGGCGATGGCCAACCCGCACATCATCACGCCCGAAACGCAGGGCAGTTCGCACTATTTCTTCACGCGAGAACACGGCCAGGACGCCGAGGCGATGTTTCGCAAGGCTTTCCTCGAAGAGGACGAACCGATGGTGGAGGCCGTGCACCTCGGCTTTGGCGATGAGGATTTCTGGGATGCCCGGCCGGTGATCCTGCCAACCGACGCCGCCGCCATCCGCGCCCGCCGCCGCTTGATGCAACTGCGGCGGGCGGAGGCAGACTGAACGGGCTCCTTCTCGCTCAATGGGTGAGAAGGAGCCCTTGCTCAGGCAGCCAAAGCCAGTTCCTTCGTGCACTTGGTGGTCGGCACGAACGGCAGGTAGCTCACGCGCATCCGCACGGCGAATTCGATCTTGTGATTGCCGGGGGCAAGACCGCCCGGTTTCAGCGCGATGATCTTGGCCTTCTCGCCAAAATTCCAGCGATCATCATAGACCGTTTCCATCTGGTCGAGGGTGTAGGTCTTGCCGCGGACGTGAAAACGCACGTCCTCGCGCGCAACCGGATCGCCATCGGCGGTGATCTGGATGTCCTCGACCATGGAAAGGCCAAGTCCGCGATAATAAGGCAGGCGGCCATAGAAGGCGAAGCCCTTGTCGGAACTTTCGAGGCTGCCCTCGACGATCATCTTGTTGTCCATCATGACACGGGGCTCCTTATGCTGCGGCCTTTAGGGCGGGGGTTTCGGGTTCGCCCAGTAGGCGGGCCAGCATCACCTGCTGGCGGCGGACCTGTTCGACCGAGTCCGGCTCCACGTAATCCTCGATCCAGCGGTTGCCTTCGTATTCCGAGCAAATGTAGCCAGTGTAGCCGCCTTGCTGGAGCACACGGACGATCTCGTCATAAGGGATCGACGGCTCCACATAGTCCTCGGTCATTTCATAGAATTTGCCGTGGACGTTGTGGATCATGCCCATGTAATCGAGCATCCGCTTGGGCTCATACGCTGCATTGTGGCGCAGCGTTTCCGCCATGCCCATGGCCGGACCGACGCCGCCCATCTGCTGGACATTGAGGATGACGTATTCCGACAGAACACGGTCCTCATAAGCCTTTTCGATGTAGTCGGCGATGGCTTTGGGCACGCCGACGCGCATGAACTTTTCTTTCCACACCGGCGGAAACTTGTCGAGGAACATGCCCATGTCGGGCAGGAATCCCAGCGCGGGCGAACCTGACTTCTGGAAAGCCTCGGCAATGCGGATGATCCACGGGTGGTCAAAGTGCAGCGGCGCGTGGACTTCGGTAAGGAGCTTGATGCCCTTTTCCTCGGCATAGGGCGCGGCGGCGACCAGCACGTCAGGGTCAATTGAGACGAGCGAACGGATGAACGGCATGCCAAGGCGCGCGCCAAGGTCAATGTCGTTGCGGACACTGGCAACCTGCTCGGCAAAGGGCATTTCGCGGCCCTTATAGCGCTTGTAGTCCAGCATGTAGTCGTGGCTGACCGGCACGCAATCGTACTTGGCGATGAGCCGGTGCCAGTTGTCGATATCGGCATCGGCAACGCCGACTTCGGGCCAGCCCCAGAAGGTCTGCTCACCAATGATCTCGATCCCGCGCGCGCCGAGTTCGGCACACGTGCGGATGCAGTCTTCCAGGCTCATTTTGCCCTGAAAGGTCTCGTTCTGGTAGGAATAGAGGCTCACGCCCCGCTTGATGCTATTAGTCACAGGTCACCACTCCCAATGGTTCGGATCGTTTCGGGTGCCGGGAGCGGCGTTGCCCTGCCATTTGGCAAGCGAGCGGCGCAAAATCTCCCT
The DNA here is from genome assembly GCA_040004085.1 of Novosphingobium sp. Taxonomy (GTDB): domain Bacteria; phylum Pseudomonadota; class Alphaproteobacteria; order Sphingomonadales; family Sphingomonadaceae; genus Novosphingobium. The sequence goes on along the minus strand of JBDUBN010000010.1, from coordinate 8,573 downwards.
AGAGCCTGAACTTCGCGCCCTCGCTCTAATTGGAATTTATATTCTTATAATTGCGGCGCGGCGTCAAGCGGAATCAACTCGCCGCCGCGCCGTTCGGCAATGTCCGCCCGCAGACGCGCATGCTTTCCGTCCATCGGCCAGAACAGGGCGATGACGATCTGGCAGCCGATCAGCGCCAGCGCGCCGCCGTAATAAGACCAACGGATCGCCTGCCGTGCCGGTTCGCCGACGGCATCGGCATTGTAGCTTACCCACGCGAGCAGGAAGGCGACGCCCGCCGTGCCGATGGCCATGCCGACTTTGGTGGCCAGGCTAACCCCGGCGGAGAGAATGCCCTCGCTGCGGTTGCCGAATGTCCATTCGTGCCAGTCGACGGTGTCGGCAATCATCGTATATGCGGCGGTGATGGTCAGTGATGTGGCAAAACAGGCGGCGAGGTAGATCGCCAGAAACACCGGCGGGTTAGCCTCACAGAACGGCAACAGGGCGAACAGAACCCATGCCGTGGTCAGCACAATGACACAGCCCTTGCGAATGCCGAAACGGGCGTAAAGCGGCGGCGCGAAGAACGACGACAGCAGCAGCATTCCCGCCACCGCCGGTAACATGATCGAGATCATCCATGGCCGGTGCAGCACGTCGATGGCGAAATAGGGCGTGGTCGCCATCATCGCGCCAAAGCGGACGAAATAGGCTAGACAAAACGCGAAGGCGACCAGCCATGCCCGGTTGTGCAGCATCTGGCGCACGACCGGCAGGATAGCAATGCGTTCGGCCGTGTGCGCCGTCTGGCGTTCGCGGCAATTGCGAAACAGCGCGGTAAGCGCGATCAGCGACATCGCCGCGAACACCGTGGCCGTGCCCAGAAATCCGCGCTTTTCATCGCCGCCGCCCAGCAGGCCGACCAGCGGCATGGTCGCCGCCGTGCCGAGCACCACCGAAACCGACGTACCGACCGAGCGCATTCCGCTCAGCTTGAGCCGCTGATCGGACCGCGAGGTCATCATCGGCATCAGCGCGGTATAGGGAATCGAGCCCAGCGACATCAGGATGCCGAGCACTTTGAAGGTGACGAAAGCGTAAGCCAGCCGCACCCACTCCGACCCCTCCGGCATGGCAAATACCGCGACGAAGAACAGGGCATAGGGCAGGGCCATGAACAGGAAGTAAGGCCGCGTCCGGCCCCAGCGGCTGCGCGTACGGTCCACCGCGATCCCAACCAGAATGTCGATGACCGCATCGAGCAGCCGGGCCAGCAGGAAGATCGTGCCGACGGCCGCAGCGGGCAGCTTTTCGACGGTCACGTAGTAGTAGAGCAGGAAACCGCTTGCCATGTTGTAGGGCAGGCTGAATCCCAGATCCCCAAAGCCATAACTCAGGCGTTCGGTGAGCGAGAGGCGGCCCTCGGTTTGGGGCGTGGCGGTCATGGCCCGATCAGAGCCCCAGCGCCTGCCGCGACAGTGCCACCGACTCCGCGCCGGGCCGGGTAGGGCGGCATTCCAGCCCGATATCGCCCGCATAGCCCAGCTGCCGCAACAGGCCGATCTTGGCTGCCCAGTCCATTTCGCCGGTCCCCGGCTCGTTGCGCCCCGGCATGTCAGCCACTTGCACGTGGTGGACCAGATGGATGCGACCGGTGAGCACAGCGGCCATATCCTCGCCCATGACCGTGGAATGATAGACGTCATACAGCAGACGCAAGTTCGGGCTGTTCACCGCCTCGACCAGATCAAGCCCCAGCGTGGTGCTGACAAGGTACATGCCGGGATGATCGATCCGGTCGTTCAGCGGCTCCAGCACCAGCATCACTCCGGCCTCCTCAGCCAGTGCCGCCGCCTGTTTCAGGGCTACGACTGCCGTATCGAAGTGTTCCTGAGGGCTCACACCTTCGCGGATGAATCCCGAGGCGACGATCATCGGCGGCGAGCCCAGCTTTTGCGCCGCGACCAGGCTGTCGCGCACGGCGTCGAGGAACTCGCCGTGCTGCGCCGGATCGACCAGACTGCGGCGCGGATCGACGCAGATGCCGGTCAGGCGCACGCCGGTTTCGCTCAGCGCCTGTGCAATCGCGTCAACCGGCTTGTCCCGCCACAAGTGAAACTCGGCAAGCTTGAGCCCTGCCGCTGCAACCGCTCGCACCCGGTCGGCCATGTCGGCGTCATCTTCGGCGAAAATCCATTCGATGCATGGCGATACCTGCACATCCCGTCTCCCTTTAACTCGCAATTTTCGGGGGCGGGAAAACTGGCTGCCCGGTCGCCACGCAAGCGCACCCATGACAGACTCTCCCCTGGGGCCTGAATCGTTGCGATCCGCGCCCTAACTAGAATTTATGTTCTTATAAATGAGCCTCGTCGTCAAGCGCCATTTTCAGGTCTGCGCAAATGTTGCCTCCGCCGAACGATGGCCTATGAAGGCCGACAGTGAACCGGTGGGGGAAAAATGGCGGCGTCTTTTTCAATGCAAGATCGACGGGAGCACTTTGCTTATTGCGTTCAACTGTTTGGCGGCACAACTGCGGCATCGCGTCGGCTCGGCATAGACGAGCGGGCAATCCGGCGTTTTATCAACGACGAACGGCCGCTTGGCACCGGTCTGCTTGAGGATACAGCAAAGGCACTACGCGTGCTCATCGCTGAAGCCACCGCGGCGGAAGGGCAGATCGCTGCTACCCTGAGCCATGAACCGAACGATCCATAGGGGGAGCAATACGGCGGAGGCGTCTTAACCTATGGTTATGGCGTCGGCCCCGCTCAGCATTGAGCTTTGCCCGAGCAAGATCGATGCCTATCGTTTTTCGCATCGAAAACTGTTCATGTCGTCAATGGCCCCCGTACCGTCGTAGACCGCGATTTGCGGATAGGGGCACAATGGTCGCGTACGGCCGGGCCATTGGGTCTGCGCCCCAGCCGTTGCGGCAATCAGCGCCGGTGGGCGACAGGGTTATGGCGGAGACGGAGAGATTCGAACTCTCGGTAAGGATGTATCCCTACGACGGTTTAGCAAACCGTTGGTTTCAGCCACTCACCCACGTCTCCGGATCGCAGCAGCGAGGGCGGGCTATAGACGGGGGGTGGGGTGGGGACAAGGGGGGCTGGCGGGTTTTTACGCATTGCCTGCAAGGCCGCGGATTTGGCTGAATGGAGGGCGTCCTGGGTTGGGCCAAAGCTTTCGGGGGCCGGGAGACTCGGTCGGTCGCAAAAGCGAGTCGGCTCATCGCCCGTTCATTGATCAATCGCCAACCGTGGACTCTGCTGGGAAACGGATCGCTGCGCCGTGTCTTTACTGGCACATTCAGGAGCGGCAGCGCGCAGGCAAGGTGAGGCGGGATTATGATGGGGCTTTTTGACAGAGCATCGGCTTCGGGATTCCGTGCAGGGCTGACCATGCTCGCCGGTGCCGTCATCTTGGGTACCTCTGGCGGGGCTGTGGCACAGGTTCAGTCGGTCGATCCGGACAAGGGCGTGAGCGGCGATCTGGTGCCCTTGGCGCAGCAGTCGGTGACCAATCCGCCGGCGCCTTACGGTTCGTCGCCGACCATCACGCCAGCTCCGGTCGCCCAGCAGTATCCTGCGGCCCCGCAATACCCCGCCGCCCAGACGACTGGAAAAACCGGAATACCGGTCAAAGGCGCGCCCGGGACGACCTATCATCAGGATGACCTGATCGGCGCGGCCGAGGGCGTGTTCGGCAAAGGCGCGCACGGTCTGGCCGATGTGATCAAGGACTTGTTGCGCAAACAGGGCGAACCCAACGGCTATATCATCGGGCGCGAGGGCGGCGGGGCGTTTGTGTTCGGGCTGCGCTATGGTTCGGGAACGCTGTATCACAAGGTTGAGGGACAAAAGCCGGTCTACTGGACCGGACCTTCGATCGGGCTGGATGCCGGAGCCAATGCCGGGAACACCTTTGTGCTGGTTTATAACCTGTACAACACAGACGACATCTACCACCGCTTTGGCGCGGGCGAGGGGCAAGCCTATCTGATCGGTGGCTTTCACGTCAGCTATATGCGGCGCGGCGATATCGTGCTGATCCCGGTGCGTGTGGGCGTTGGCCTGCGTCTGGGCATCAATGCCGGTTACATGAAGGTCACGCGCAAGGCCAACTGGCTGCCATTCTGAGCCACGGGCATCGGCGGCTTTACCACGATCTGGGACCGGATGTGCGGCACGATGCGGCCCAAGTTCGAAAGCGATTTCGTCAAGATACATGATCGGGCGAACGAAGGTGGAGATACAGCAGAAGCTGCGGCTTAAGCTTCGGCCGCGAGATATCGAAACAAACCCCCTTGCCCCGCTGCTGTCATGAAGGCAAAGGCGCGGCCATGCTTACCAACTTGCAACAGCAGCCCGCCGACGCGCTCCTCGCGCTGATCAAGCTCCACAACGCGGACCCGCGCGCCGACAAGCTCGACCTTGGCGTCGGCGTGTACCGCACCGGTGAGGGCGACACCCCGGTGTTCGCGGCGATCAAGGCGGCGGAGCAGGTGCTGGTCAATACCCAGAATTCGAAGGCGTACCTCGGGCCGGAAGGTGACATGGGCTTCGTCCACGCGCTGATGCCGTGGGTGTTCGGCAAGGCTGATCCGACGATGGCCAAGATTCTGGGGGACGGCCGGATCGAGGGCATGCAGACCCCCGGCGGCACCGGCGCGGTCCGCATCGCGGTGGCGCTGGCCAAGCGCGCGGGCATCACCCGCATACTGATGGGGACGCCAAGCTGGCCCAATCACGCGCAGATTGTGGCCGACCTTGGCATGGAACTGAAAGGCTTTGCCCATAGCGGCGCTGACGGCATGGTCGACATGGCCGCGCTGCGCACCGCCATTGCCGAGGCTCTGCCCGGCGATGCGATCCTGCTGCACGGCTGCTGCCATAACCCTACCGGCATCGATTATTCGAATGCGGATTGGGACGAGATCGCCGACCTGCTAGCCGCCAAGGGCCTGCTGCCGATCATCGATCTGGCGTATCAAGGGCTGGGCGCCGGGATGGAGGACGACGCTTACGGCCTGCGCCGCGTGCTCGCCGCCGTTCCTGAGGCGCTGATCGCCTATAGCTGCGACAAGAATTTCGGCCTGTACCGCGACCGGGTCGGTGCGGTTTACCTGATGATGGCCGATGCCGCGCAAATGCCTGCCGCGTTGTCCAACGGCCATGCGCTGGCCCGCGCCAACTGGTCAATGCCGCCCGATCACGGCGCGGCGGCGGTGCGGGTTATCCTTGAAGACGAGGCCCTGACCGCGCTGTGGCTGGACGAGCTTGACCAGATGCGCACCCGCATGGCGCAAGTGCGCGCCAAGCTGGCAGGCGCGGGCATGGCTGGCAGTGTCAACTTGTCGCCACTGGGATTGCAGCACGGATTGTTCTCGATCGTGCCGCTGACGCCTGCGCAGATTTTGGCGATGCGCGAGAAGCACGGTGTTTACATGGCGGGTTCGGGCCGGATCAACGTCGCCGGGCTGACGATGGGCAACATCGACCAGTTCATTGCGGCTGTGGCTGACGTGGCGGCCTGATAACGATTTCCCCTCCCGCTTTCGGGAGGGGTGTCAGCCGCGCAAACTCTGCATCCGCTGCAAATACCGCGCCAGTACGTCGATCTCCAGATTGACCTTATCGCCAGCCTGAAGCGCGCCCAGCGTCGTGACTTCGCTGGTATGCGGGATGATGTTGAGCGCGAAGTGGCAGGTGCCATCGGGCTGGTCGGCCACTTCGTTGACCGTCAGCGAAACGCCATCGACGGTGATTGAGCCTTTGGCGGCCAGATAGGGCGCCAGTTCCTTGGCCACGGCGATGCCGACCCGGCGCGAATCGCCGACCGGGCATACGCCGACCACTTCCCCGACGCCATCAACATGGCCGGTCACGATATGACCGCCCAGTTCGTCGCCCAGTTTCAGCGCCGGTTCAAGGTTGAGCAGACTACCGCCCAGCCAGCGGCCGGGTACGGTACAGGCCAGCGTCTCAGCGGAGATATCAACCGCAAACCACGCCTCTCCCACCGTTCCGCCGCGCGCCACGACGGTCAGGCAAGTGCCCGAGCAGGCGATTGACGCGCCGATGGCGATGGTGGCGGGATCGAACGGGCAGGCGATGGTGGCGCGGAGGTCGCCCCGCCCTTCAACGCTGCTGATGGTGCCCAGGGCAGTGACTATTCCGGTGAACATAGTTCGCGCTCGTATATCTCAAGCACGTCTTTGCCAAGCGTGCGGCGATCAGACAACTGCCAGCGCCCGTGCGCATCGGCCAGAGCGGTCAGGCCGATGTCGCCAATGCCGGGCAAACCGCCGCCGATCAGGATGGGCGCGCGGTAGATCAACAGGCGGTCGACCAGATCGGCGGCGAGGAATGCCGCCGCCGTGCTCGCGCCGCCTTCGACCATCAGATATTGCGCGTCCATGCCGGTGATCGCTTGCGGAGAGGACAGCGCGCGCCAGCCGTCAGGCGCGGTGCCGCCCGTCAGTACGAAACGTTCCGGGCTGCGATCTTCCATGCCGGGCAGACGTACATCAAGCCGGGGCGCATCGGCGCGCAAGGTGCCGCCGCCCACGACAATCGCGTCCATCTTAGCCCGCATGGCGTGGCTGTGCGCGCGGGCGGGCTGGCCGGTGATCCATTGGCTCTCCCCGTCCGCGCGGGCGATGCAGCCGTCGAGTGACAGCGCCAGCTTGAGCGTAACATGCGGGCGACCCTGCGTGGCGCGCATCAGATAGCCCGCCAGGCTGGCTTTGCAGGCAGGGGAGTCGATGATCTGCACCGGCGTTCCCGACGCACGGATGCGGCTGACGCCTTGCCCGGCAGTGCGTGGGTCGGGGTCTGCGTAGCCGACGACGACGCGCGAAAGTCCGGCGGCGGCGACGAGATCGGCGCAGCTTGGTCCGCGCTGGCTGACATGGGCGCAGGGTTCCAGCGTGACGTATAGAGTGCCGCCGCGCGCTGCCTCTCCGGCCAATGCCAACGCCACGGCCTCGGCATGCGGGCGGCCGCCGGGCTGAGTCCAACCGCGCGCGATTATCCGTCCAGCTTTGACGATGATCGCACCGACCGCGGGGTTAGGCCGGGATAGCGGCACACCGCGCGCCGCCAGTGCCGCAGCGGCGGCCAGCCAGCGTTGGTCGTCAGGGATTGGCAACTGGTGCACCCGACGGGGCGGGCTTCGCCGCCGCAGCCGCCGCTCTCGCCGCCTCGGCTTGTTCATCGGCGCGGGCCTGTTTTTCGATGGCGTCGACATCCATGCCCGATGCCTTGCCCAGCGCGCGGTAGACGCCCTTGACCTGTTCATCGCGCGCCTGCTGGTCCGCTTCGTCGCGGTCCTTGCGCTTTTGGTTGATCAGATTGCCGGCGCGGATTTCGGCGTCGCTGCGCTCGCCAGTCCAGCTGTTGATGAACACGACCGTGGGGCGGGCAGGAGGCAGTTTCCAGCTTTCCTGCACCATCATGTAAAAGATCCCCCCGGTGCATGCCAATGCAGCCAGCATGAACCGCCAGCGGTACTTGCCCGCCTGCTGATAGACCGCGCGCAAGTCGGCAATCGCGCCGACCGGATGGATGTTGTTCCAGAAACTGCTTTTACCGACGGTGAGCATGGCGCTCATTTAGGGGCTGCGGTGGACGAGCGCCACCCCCTCAGCCAAAAGGAATGTAGAGCGACCGCCCTTCGCGCTTCAGCCAGCGGTCGGCATCGGGCAAATCGCCCTCGAACAACTGGTCCACCAAAGCATGGAACTGTGGCGAGTGGTTGAAGTGGATCAGGTGCGCGACCTCATGCGCCAGCACCGAGCGGCGCACGTGATCAGGGGCCATGATCAGTCGCCAATTAATGCGAATCGCCCCCTTGGCCGAACAGCTACCCCAGCGCCGCAGCGCGCCGGACAGCGCCAGTCCGGGCGGGACTTTGCCCGCCAGCGCGCAATAATGCGCCAGTTCTTCGGTGAACAATTCGGTCGCCTGATCCTTCAGCCAGCGGCGGAGGCGAGCGGGCAGGCTTGCCGCCGGTCCGCCGATACGCAGTTCGCCGTCATTCAGTTCCACGCGGCGGCGGGCGGCGGGGTCGTGGCGCAACACCAGTTCCGCCCCGCGATAACGCAGCACCGTGCCGTCAGCAGGCGGTACCGCGACCGGAATCGCATCAAGCTGACGGGCCAGCCAATCGGCGCGGCTGCGGGCAAAGGCCAGTGCCTCAGCAGTGCGGCCCCACCGCGGCATCGTCACGACAACGGCGCTGCCATCGGGAGCCAGCCGCATGGTCAGCCGGGTAGCTTGTGCGCGGCGGCGCAAGTCCAGCGGCAGCAGGCGTTCGCCCACCGCCACGTGTGGCACCTCGCGCGGATCGCGGCGCAACCAGTCAAGCATGGGTGGGTCGTTCAGGCATCACGAATTGCGATCATAGGCCTCGTCCCAGACGACGTGGTTTTCGATTGGCCCGGCGATGTCTTCATTGATCAGCTTACCGCGAATCGATGCGCCCGCGCGGTGGACTTCCTCGGGATCGCCGCTGATCAGGTAGTGCCAGGCTGGCAGCGGCTCACCATCGGCGCGCAGGCGATAGGCGCAAGTCGCGGGCAGCCA
>JBDUBN010000009.1:0-18073 GCA_040004085.1 Novosphingobium sp. | reverse complement strand
CCGCTCGCCCCGGATACCGCCTGACCGAAGCTGCAATGATCGCCTGGAGCCGGGACCACATGGCCAATTACAAGGTGCCGCGATCGGTGGTGGTGGTCGACGCCCTGCCGCTCAATGGCACCGGCAAGGTCGACAAGGTGCAACTCAGGAACTGGAGCCAGGCATGACGCGGAAGTGGCTGATCACGGGTGTTTCAAGCGGCTTTGGACAGGAATTGGCCAAGGCGGCATTGGATCGGGGCGACCATGTTGCCGGTACATTGCGCCAGACGGGGCAGATTGCAGAGTTTGAAGCGCTCGCGCCGGGCCGGGCCCATGGCGTGCTGCTCGATGTGACCGATGCTGATGCCATCGCTCCGGTAGTGACCGCCGCAGTCAACCGGCTGGGCGGCCTCGACGTGCTGGTCAACAATGCTGGTTACGGCATGTTCGGCTGCATCGAGGAGCTGAGTGATGGCGAGATCCGTCACTGCATGGAAACCAATTTCTTCGGCACGCTGGGCGTCACCCGGGCTGCGCTGCCCGCGTTGAGGCAATCGGCCGAAAGGGAAGCAGGGGCACGCATACTCAATTTCTCGTCACTGGCGGGCATGTGCGGGATTCCTGGAGTCGGTATCTACAATGCCGCCAAGTTCGCGGTTGAGGGCCTGTCCGAAGCGCTGGCGATTGAGCTGGCCCCCTTCGGCATCCACACCACGATCGTCGAACCGGGCGGATTTCGCACCAAGTTCGGATCCGGATCGCAGCGAATTGCCGCACAACCGATGGGCGAATACGCCGAAACCCCGGGCGGCCAGATCCCGAAACTGATGGCGAAATTTGCCGACCGTGCAATCGGCGATCCGGCCAAGGCGGTGCGCGCATTGCTGGCGATTGTCGACACTCCCTCGCCGCCCTTGCGCTTCGCCATCGGAGCGGACGTCAACAAGGCGATAACCCGCAAGCTGGCTCAGGTCGCGCAAGACATCGAAACGTGGCGGGAACTGTCCGAGGCGACAGCCCTCTGATGTTTAGGGATGTTCCGATTGACCCTGACCGGTTGACGCCGCGAAGCCGGGCGCTTGCCTTTCCCGAGCTGCCGCCCGAACTGGTTGCGACCGAGGCAAGGCTCGCTCCTGACGCCCCGCAGCGCTGGCCGCTCAGCCCCGGGCACTTGCTGGCAAAGGCGAGCGCAAGTACGGGCCTCGCGGATTTCGGGCCTGACGATTTCCGCGAGGCACTGGATCGGATCTGCGCATCAGCGGAAGCGGAACTCAACCTCAGCGCCATCGGGCGACGCAACCTCTACGGGCAATTGCTGGACGTGCTGGTTCAGCGGCAGCGTTTCGAAGACCTGTGGCAGCGGCACCCTGAAATTTTGGACGAGCCAATTGCGCAGCCGGTGATCATCGTCGGCCTGCCACGATCAGGAACGACGTTTCTACAGCAACTGCTCAGCATCGACCCGGTGTTCCGCAGCGCGCCGTTCTGGGAATCGCTTTCACCGCTGCCCGATCATGATCCGGCGATCAGGCCGCCTGACGATGCGCCACTGATCGAGCGGGCGCACAAGAACGTCGATGGCCTTGCCCGCAACGCGCCGGGCCTCCTGGCCCTGCACCAGCTTGATCCAATGGTGGCGGAAGAAGACATTTACCTGCTCGGCCCCGGCTTTGCGACGATGGCGCATGAATGGGTTTATGTGCTGCCCGGCTATGCCGAGTGGTTTGCCCGCACCGACCAGACGCCCGGCTACCTCCATTTCCGCAAAGTGGTGCAAACGCTGCAGTGGCTGCGCGGCGGGAGGAGCCAGCGCTGGCTGCTGAAATGCCCGCAACACATGGAGCAGCTTGGCCCGCTGCTCACCGCATTTCCCGATGCGACGGTTGTCGAAACACTCCGCGATCCGGTCACCGCCTGCGTTTCAGTGACCAACCTTTCGACTTACGGCCAGCGGCTGCGGACCAACCAACCCGATCCTGTCGGCACCGGCGCGGCCTTCACCCGCATCATCACCCGGCTGGTGGAGGCATATGTGCGCGATCGACCAGCGGTCGATGAGCGGTTTGTTCCTGTACACTTCCGCAGCCTGATGCATGACCCCATGGCCGCCGTCGAGGCTGTCTATGCGGCAGCCGGGCTGACCTTGTCCGATCCGGTACGCGCGGCGATGGCAGCGCAGATTGCTGCCAACCGCGCCAAGCCGGGGCACGGCGGTTCTGACTATGCGGCCGAAGATTTTGCCATTGACGTAGCCGCAATGCGCGCCCGCCTTGCCCCTTACTACGCCCGCTTTGGCGTTGACCACGACGCGAGGTTGTGATGGACACCGAGGCAGCCTGGGCATTGTGGCACGCCACAATCGAAAAGACCCGTGCTGTCATGCTCGCCCGGCCCGAGGCACTGGCCCATTCCCGCGTGCGCGATCAAGCGCTGTACACGCTGCAGGCGATGATCCGCGGCGGCTTTGACATGTATGTTGCGCCGCGTCAGGACTACCCTTGCGTCTACCGCCAATCGCTGTGGTCGCCGTTCGAGACCCCGTGGGGCGGCCCGGCGGCGGATATGGTCTATGGCTGGTGCTTCATCGACGGCACCAGGACTTATCGCCTGACCGGACGCATCGGCACCAATCGCTTTACCGATCTGCATCTGTTCACCGGTTATTTCGGCGATGAGGACATGCGCTCCATTGGCAATTTCGAGCTTGGCCGCTTTACCGATGCCGATGGCCGCTTCGATGTCATCATGTCGGCGCAAAAGCATGCCGGAAATTGGATTGAACTCGATCCGGCGGCCACGCGGTCGATGTTCCAGTTGCGCGATACATGGTGGGACTGGGAGAACGAGCGCGGCACCCAGATCCACATCGAGTGCCTCGATCGCCCATCCGATTCGATGATCCATACCGAGGCCGAACTGGCGGCACGGCTGGTCAAGGCGGCACGGCTGATCGAAAGTACGACCAAGCGCGCCCTGCACTATGCGCGAAAAACGGTCGAGGCAGCTGGCGGTGCGAACGCCTTTGCCTCTGTGTTGGGCAGCGACGGGGCGAACCGCAATTTCGGCGCCAGCCCGCGCGCAGGCTATCTGGCGATGGTCTGGGATCTTGCGCCCGACGAGGCGCTGGTGATCGAAGGCACGGTGCCAAATGCCCATTACTGGTCGATCCAGTTGATGGACCTGTTCTGGGGAACGCTCGATTTCTCGCACCATCAAAGCGGGCTGAACGGGCACCAGATGGCGCTCTCGCCCGGCGGCACATATCAGGCCGTCATCGCCTTCGATGATCCGGGCGTCCCCAATTGGATCGACCCGATCCGCACACCCACCGGTCAGTGCCTGCTGCGCTGGTATGACGGCACAGGATCACCGCCGCGGGTTACCCGCATGAAGGCCGCCGATTTGCCTTTCCCCCGCCCAATTTCACCGCGGCAACGTCAAGTACAACTGAACACCCGCGCCAAGGCTTCGCTGGCGCGCTGGGGATACTGATACCAACCGTCGCCGGGCGAGTTCGCCACGCCCCTCGGCAATGGAAGTCGCGGCGGCGCCAGCACAGCCGAGGCGGCCACTGCGTCGTTCACGTGAAATCATGCCCTTGCGGGAATTGCGGAACGTCACGTGCTATGTTTCTTATCGAATGCAGGGTCGAGTATTGGTGCCTTGCCCATTGCCAGATAGGCCAGCGCGCTTAGTCCGAAACAGACTGCGGCGCCGGTCAACACTACGTTGTAGCTTCCAGTCCGGTCATAAATGATCCCCACCAGCGACCCGCCCAGCGCAACCAGCATGGCAATGGCAAAAACACTAAGGCCGTAGATGGTCGAATAGCGCTCCATTCCGAACCAGCGGGCGATAATGAAGGCAACAACGTCGATCTCCGCCCCCTGGCCGATGCCAATCAGCACAATTGCCGCCATGGCAGCGGGCATACCTCCGCCCGGCAGCACAAGTAGCAAGCATCCGAGCGCGGCCAGCAGGGTGAACAGGCAGGCAACGCCCGGCGCCCAAATCCGGTCGACGAGCGCGCCGGTGATGAACGTTCCCCCCAGCGCGGCCAGGCCGACCAGCCCGACCAAGGCAGCAGAGTTTCCGGGCGGAACTCCCTTTGAGACGAGCAGCGGCTGCAATTGACTGAGCAGAGCGACGACAGGGGCATAATTGAGCCCGGATGCGAGGCAGATAATCAGCACCTTGCGATCTGCCAACACGTCTCGAAGCCGCATGGCGGCGCGTGGTTGAACGCGAGCAATAGCGGGTCCGCGGCCGATAAAGACCCAGGCGAGCGGCAGCGATACGAACAGGATCAGGCCCGCCAACAGCAGATAGCCCGCACGCCAGCCATGGTGTGTGATCAGCATGAACAACGCCGAGGGCAGCACCGCTCCGGCTATCGCCAGCCCTGATCGTGTCACCGCCAGCGCGAGCCCGCGTGTGCGCACAAACGCGGCGCTGACGATCCGCGTGTAGCTGAGCCCCGTTGTCCCCAGTCCAGCGAGTGTCAGGAACAAATAGGCCGCATAGAAGACCGGCAGCGACCCATTCATCGCCGCAAGCGCGCCATAGGCGAGCACCGTAAGCACAAGCGCACCGAGCAGCACAATCCGCACCCCGACACGGTCGATCAGCCGTCCGACCATTGGCGCGGCCAGTGCGCCCGCGAATGAGGCATTCTGGGTCAGGGCAATCTGCCCCCGCGTCCAGCCGAAGGCATCCTGCAGCGGCTGGACAAAGATGCTTGCTACCGACGACCACACCGAAAACGACAGCGCCGTCCCGATCATCGCGGTCAGGCCCACCTGCCAGTGCCCGCGCCATTCAGTCCGCGCGGCCTGCCAGTACGATGGGGGCGAATTGTCAGACAGTGGCGGCGCCATCGACTGAAATCACCTGTCCAGAAAGGTAGCTCGCGGCATCGGAGGCAAGGAAGGCGGCGACTTCCCCGATTTCCTCAGGCTGCCCCGCCCGGCCCATCGGGATACGCAGCTTTTTCGCCCATTCGTCACGGTTTGCCGCAGGCGTGGAAATCAGCCCCGGGGCAATGGCATTGACGCGGACATTGTCAGGCCCGGCCTCAAGCGCCGCGACCCGCGTGAGGCCCATCAGCCCTGCCTTCATCGCCGAATAGACGGCCAACCCGTCAAGCGCGCGAATTCCGGAGTTCGAAGTGGTGATCACGATCGAGCCGCCACCGCGCGCGCGCATGACCGGGATCTGATGCTTCAGTGCCATGGCGACCGAAAGCAGGTCCACTTCAAACACCCGGCGCCAGTTGGCTTCGCTTTGCTGATCAAGCGGCAGCACCTCTCCGCCGATTCCGGCATTGTTGAAGGCGATATCAAGCCCACCAAATTGCGAAACCGCCAGTTCGACAAGACGGCGGGCGTCGTCCTCACGTGATACATCAGTTGCGAGGAATACCGCTTCGCCGCCTGCATCGCGGATCGCCAGCGCAGTTGCTTCGCCGTCGGCTTCATTGATATCTGTCAGCACCAGCCGGGCGCCTTCGCGCGCGAAGACGTGAGCACTCCCCTGCCCGATGCCAGAAGCCGCGCCGCTGATGATCGCAACCTTGCCCGCTAGTCTGCCCGTCGTCATGCTCAACTCACTAAAAAGCCGCCATCAACGGCAAGCAATTGACCGGTGATGTACGACGATGCGTCGCTGGCGAAAAATAGGGTGGCGTTGGCAATGTCGGCCGGCGTGCCGACGCGCCCCAGCGGCATCCGCGCCGGTGATGTCAATGGACCTTTGACAGGAAACGATCCGCTGGCGTTCTTTGCGCCGTCGGTGGCAACCGCGCCGGGCATCACCGCATTGACCCGGATATTGTCAGGCGCAAACTCTGCTGCGCAGCTTTTGGTGAGGTTGCTCACCCCGCCTTTCGAAGCGCCATAAGCCTGATTGGAAAACACCGCCGCCTGAATGGACGAGACCGATGAGATGTTGATGATCGATCCGCCTTTTCCGTCGGCCTGCATCGCCTTGACCGCCTCACGCATCATCAGGAACACGCCGCGCAGGTTTACCGCCTGCATCCGGTCCCATACTTCGACCGTTTGTTCGACGAAGTACTGCTTGGGGAATATCCCGGCATTGTTCACCACCACGTCAACCCGGTGGCCGCCCACCTGCGCTGCGGCGTAGAGCGCGAGGACAGAGGCTTCGTCGGACACGTCAGTGGCCACCGCAATCGCGCCATTGCCCAGTTCGGCGGCAGTTTGGCTGGCAATGTCGTGTGCAATATCGGCGATCACAACGCGGGCACCGGCGGCGGCCAACAAGGCGGATATTGCCTTGCCGATCCCAGACCCGCCACCCGTGACTATCGCGGTGCGACCACTGAGGTCATAGAGGTGTTCGATCACAGGATGCCCCTTTCTTTCGCCGTCGCCGCGCCGCCGTCCTGCCCGGTTTCGCGCAAAACCTCGATCATCACCCGGATCGCGCCGGATATGGCCGGGAAGCCGACATAAGGCAGGCACTGGATAAGCACTTCCTGCAACTCGTCGGGGGTCACGCCGTTACGAAGACCAAAGCGCACGTGATTGCGCAGTTCGTCGCTATGGCCAGAGGCGATCAGGGCGGAAATCACCACCATCGAACGGTGCTTGCGCGCAAGCCCCGGACGCGACCAGACATCGCCAAAGGCATGTTCGATGGCAAAGCGCGCTACATCGGCACCAAAGCCGCCGCTGGTGGCCCCGGCTCGCATTTGCGCCGCGAATTCGGGCCCCATCATGGCGGTCATCAACTGCTCGCCTTTTTCAAATCGTTCGTTCACTTGGGTTACTCCAGGGTGAAATCGGGACGGCGCGTTTCGAGGGACGCGGCTCGCTTTCGCCCGCGTGATCGGCCGCAGCCATTGCACCGACAAACGGTCGCGCAGACCGGGTCCGGGCGCAAGCCAATATGCCATCGCAACCATGATATGGCGATGGAGCCGGATTGCGATGCCGCAGTCTTGTGGTGCGGATCAACGAGCCTGGGCGCCGTCCAGAAAGATATCGATTATCTGACGGGCAACCTCGGGAAAGTCCCTGACCGGCCCTTCGACATAAAGCTGAGTCAGGTTCCGCAACACGCCGACCATGGCGTAACGCGCCGAACGTGGCGAAAGGCCGACCGCCAATTCTCCGCGTTCCCTTGCCTCATCGAAAATTCGGTCGAGCATCTGGCGATGCTTCTGGCTGACCTCAACCAGACGCTGCTGTGCTGGCTCCGACAACTGACGGCGCTCATGCACAAAGACGCTGATGTAATCGCCATGGGCCGCCAGAAGTTCAACTTGCGCCTCAGCCATGGCCCGGATGCGCTCCGACAGCCCCGGCCCGGCGGCGAAGCCCTGTTCGGCCGCACGAATGGCGCTGTGCATCCCGGCGGCGCAGACTTCCTCAAGCGCAGCATCCTTCGACGCTAGGTGAAAGTAGAGGCTGCCGGCTTTCATACCCAGCCGGTCGGCTATGTCGCGCATGCCTGTGCCGTGAAAGCCTTTTTCGGCAAACACGGCGGCGGCGGCATCAAGAATGGCTTGGCGGCGGGGGCTGGAAACAGCGATTTCTTCTGGCATCGCGCGGCAACCTAGCAACCCACTCCCGGAATGTCTAACCGGTGTTTGACACAAAATCTAACAACTGTTAGATAGATTGAAACGACACTGGACCTTGATGATGAACAGCGAAGCCGACATTTACAGCGGACCAATCTTTGATTGCGATACCCACCTGTATGAGGTGGCCGATTCCTGGTCGCGCTATCTGCCCGAGAAGTTTCGCAAGGACTGGGGCTACCAGTGGCGCAGGGCGGCGGACAACGCCGAGTGGGCGCTGCACATCGGTGACCGGAAGGTTGAAGTCAGCGCGGGATACTTCACCGAAGAAGGCCACATCCCCCCTCCCGGCAAGCTCAAGGAATGGCTTGCGGCAATGAAGATGGGCAAGGCCGAAGTCGATCTGCGCGTGCCAATGACGCCGGACATGTACGAGGCCGAGGCCCGGCTGAAAAAGATGGACGAGTTCAACGTTGAGGGCTGCCTGCTCTATTGCGGCAACATGGTCTCGACCATCAGCTACCTTGATCAGGTGGAACCGGCCTATGCGGTGCTTGATGCCTATAACCGGTGGATGCTCGACGATTGGGGCTACGTCTACAAGGACCGCATTTTCTCCGCCCCGCTGCTGACGCTGGCGGACAAGGCAAAGGCTATCGAGCAGGCAAAATTCGTCGTCAAGAATGGCGCGCGCATGGTGCTGATGCCCATGGGGCCGTTCGGCGGCAAGTCGCCCGCCGATCCGTGGTTCGACGATTTCTGGGCGATTCTCAACGAAGCGCACATCCGCGTCGTGTTCCACGTTTCCGAAGCGATCTACCTGAAGAGCGCGATGGCCGAATGGGGCGAACCAATGCAGCAGAGCCGGATGCGGCAGTCAGCATTCATGTGGATGCACGGCTATTCCGAACGTCCCGTGCTTGAGACGCTGTCGAGCTATATCTTCCACAACTTCTTCGCCCGCTTTCCGAACATCCGGCTGATTTCAGCGGAAAATGGCGCGGAGTGGGTTCCGTCCATGCTGGTCAAGATGGACAAGGTCCGCGGTATGTCGCGCGGCGGTTATTGGCCAGCCGGGCAGTTGGAAGATCGCCCTTCGGCCATCTTCAAGGAATTCGTCACCGTCGTCGCTTACCCGGAAGACGACATCAAGACGATCATCGACCTGACCGGTTCGGCCGACTTCCTGGTGATGGGTTCGGACTACCCGCACAGTGAAGGAGTTGAGCGCCCGGCGATCTTCGCCAACGAAGCACTCGCCCATGTCTCGGCGAAAGATCGGGAAGCTATCATGTATCAAAACGGCAAGCGTCTCATGAAGGCGGTGGCATGACCAGCGGCAACGTTATCGCGGCGAGCACACCAGTCGCCAAGGCATCGAAGGCCGTCTTTGTCTGGGGAGCACTGGGCGCGACGTTTCTGGTGACGCAGGCTTACGTCTACGGCTCGTGGATCCTGTCGCCGGATTTCCATGCTGTCCCGCTCGGGCCTGATCCAGTGCCCGACATAGCGCGCATCTCGATGAAGATTTACGAGATACTCAGCGTCGTCACACTGGTGACGGCGGTGACCTGGTTTGTGCGCGGCATCCAAAAAACCAGGGCAATCGATTCCACGCGTCTGCTGATGGTCGGTTGGCTATCGGCAAACTGGCTCGATCCGTTTCTGAACTTCCTCAGCCCGATGTTCACCTATAATGCCGTTGGCTTCAACCGTGGCTGCTGGTGCAACTTCATCCCGTTCTGGCAATCCGCCAATGGCGCGGGTTATGCCGAGCCTTTGCTCGTCGTGCCGCCGGCCTATTTTTATACCTTCACCGGCACCGCTATTTTCGGCCTGATGATGATGCAGAAGGCAAAATCGCGCTGGCCGTCGATTGGCAATATCGGCCTCTGTCTGGCTGGTTTTGCCGGCGTATGGATGACTATGGGACTGCTCGATATCGTCGCCACCCGCTATCTCGGTTTTGATGGCTGGCCGGGTGCATTTCGGAACCTGTCGTTCTGGGGCGGTCAATCGTACCAGTTCCCGATCTACGAGGCGATTCTGTTCCCGACCCCGTTTGTCGCCTGCGCATTCCTGCTTTTCTACGCTGACACTGATGGCCGGACGGCGATTGAGCGCGGCCTCGAACACCTCGTGGCCCCGGCGTGGAAGCTGCAGATGTTCCGCATCCTTGCCTTCGTCGGCTTTTGCAACGTGCTTAATCTGACTTACACGACCGCCATGGGCATTCACGCGGTCTACGCCGATCCATGGCCCGCCATCCCGAGCTGGCTGGCTAATGGGCAGTGCGGCGGGACGACCGGAATTGTCTGCACCAAGCCATAGCAGAATTATCGCTCAGCCGATTGCCCCGGCATTACGCAGTACGCCGATTTCAGTGGCGTCGTAACCAAGCGCATGCAGCACTTCCTCTGTCTACTCGCCCACTGCGGGCGGCGGCAAGACGTCGGCCCGCGACGATCCCGCCCCTATTCGCTGGGGGCGAACACCAGCGGTGTGAGCGCGATGCGCTGCGCATCGGTCAATGCTACCGGGCGGCGGGTCTCGCGGTCGACATAGACGTGGACAAAGTGCCCGGCCCCCGCCGGGTGTTCCTCGCCATCAAGGAACAAGCCGATCTCGTAACGCACGCTTTTGGTCCCCAGATGGCCGATCCGCAGCCGGGCATCGACAGTGCCGGGATAATCGATCGACCGGAAGAACTGGCACGCGCTCTCAACGCACAGGCCAATGCTCGGCGACGTTCCCATCGCGATCACCCCGGCCTTGAGGATGAACTCGGTCACTATCTGATCCATCATCGCGTAATAGATGACGTTGTTGACGTGGCCATAGGCGTCGCAGTCCATCCAACGGGTGGGAATGGCAAGGCCGTGGCGATAATCGGCGCGGGTTTGGCTTTTGGGTTCAGTCATGATGCCGCAATAGCCACTCGTCCCGCCAAATGGCAGCAGCCGCCAATCATATCGCCAGTTTGATCAAAGGCGCTTGCCCATTTGCCGCAAGCCGCACTGGTTTATGGTGGTGCCATGAAAAACGATCTATCCAACCGAACCGTCCTTATCACCGGTGCCTCGTCGGGCTTTGGCAGTCACTTTGCGCGGGCCGCCGCCAGCGCCGGTGCCAGTGTGGTACTCGCCGCGCGCCGGGCTGATCGGCTTTCGGCGCTCGCCAGCGAAATTGTCGGGGCTGGAGGCAAAGCCGCCGCAGTCACCATGGACGTCACCGACGAGGCCTCGATCAAGGCCGGATTTGACGAGGCCGAAGCCGCCTTCGGGCCGGTCGATTCGCTGATCGCCAATGCTGGCATTTCAACTCCCGGCTCGGCGCTTGGCATTCCCACGGCAAGTTTCGATGAAATGCTCGGCATCAACTTGCGCGGCGTATTCCTTTCCGCTCGCGAGGCGGCCAGCCGCATGATCGCCGCCGGTGCGCCGCAGCGCGGGCATGGCCGGATCGTCCTGCTCGGCTCAATCGGCTCGCACCGGGTGCTGCCAAAGCTAACGACCTATAACACCACCAAGGCGGCGGTACTGATGATGGGCAAAAGCCTGGCCCACGAATGGGCGGGCAAGGGCATCAACGTGAACACAATCATGCCGGGCTATGTCGCCACCGAGCTCAATGACGAATGGCTGGCCAGTCCGGCGGGACAAGACCTGATCGGAAGCTTCCCGCGCAAGCGGCTGATGGTCGCCGACGATCTCATGCCGATCACCCTTTACCTCTGCTCGGACGCGTCGCGCGCGATCACCGGCGGCGGATTTGCGCTGGATGACGGGCAATCGCTTTAACTACCCGCTCCAGCGGTTCGTAGGCTGGGTCAATGACGAGGATTGAATGATGCGGATCACGCCTTGATCTGGGACAATCCATGCACCCTGCACAGCGCCACCCCGACCGAATATACCCTGGAGCCGGGCAAGCATCGCGCACTGATGCGGCTCAGCACGACCGGCTTACCTCTATTCGGACCGCGAACTGGCGATCTGATCAACCAAACCAGATCGCCTGCTGATCGGCGAAATCGCAATCGTGATTTGAACAGGGTCGCAATTGTTGCAACCACCAGCGTTGCTAGGGAACAGGTCATTCGATCCTGACCTGTTACACATCCAGAGGCCCGGCACATGAGCGCAGTAGAATATTCCATTGACGGTGAAGTCGCGATCCTCACCGTTCAATACCCGCCAGTCAACGCACTGAGCTTTGCCACCCGCAGCGGACTTGCCGCAGCGCTGGACAAGGCCGAGGCTGATAGCGCCGTGAAAGCCGTCATCATTCTGGGGAGCGGCAGCACCTTCATTGCCGGGGCTGACATCACCGAATTCGGTACGGAAAACGCCACGAAAGAGCCGCGCCTGCAGACAGTCCAACAGCGACTGGAAGCATTTCCCAAGCTGACCGTTGCGGCCATTCACGGAACCGCGCTGGGCGGCGGGCTGGAATTGGCGCTGACCTGTGCGGCGCGGGTTGCCGTACCATCGGCCAAGCTGGGCCTACCCGAAGTCAATCTCGGCCTCCTGCCGGGCGCAGGCGGAACCCAGCGCCTGCCGCGGCTGACCGGCGCGGCAATCGCCCTTGATCTCATCACCAGCGGCAAGCCAATTTCCGCCGCGCGGGCGCTGGAACTGGGCGTGGTCGATGCCGTGGTTGACGAATTGCTCGACGGCGCGCTGACATTCACGCGCGAAGCCCTGGCGGCGAAACGCGACTTTACACCCGTCGGCATGAGGCAGGACAAAGTCGCGGGGACCGACCCCAAACTGTTCGCCGACTTCAAGGCCAAGGTGAACGCCAAGGCGCGCGGCAAGATTGCCCCGGCCGCAATCGTCGATTGCATCGAGGCTGCCTGCACCCTGCCGATCGGCGAAGGCCTCGTCTATGAACAGCAGCGCTTTCAGGAGCTTTACGCCCACCCTCAACATGCCGCGCTGAAGCACGCCTTCTTTGCCGAACGAGAGGCACGCAAGATTCCCGATGTGCAAAACGACATGAAGCCATTGCCTATCCGCAAGGTTGCGGTAATCGGATCGGGCACGATGGGCGGCGGCATCGCCATGGTGTTCGCCAATGCCGGCATGGAAGTAAAGCTGGTCGACATCGATCAGGGCGCGCTTGATCGGGGCCTGAGCGTCGTGCGCGCCAACTATGAAATCTCCGTCGGGCGCGGTTCGATGGCGCAAAGCAAAGCCGATGCTGCGGTGGCAAAAATCAGCGGCACCACGAGCTACGATGACCTCGGCGATATTGATCTGGTCATCGAAGCCGTGTTCGAGAAGATGGCGCTTAAAAAGGTTATCTTCGCGCAATTGGACAAGGTGTGCCCGCCGCATTGCATCCTTGGCACCAATACCTCCTCGCTGGATATCGACGAAATCGCCAGCGCCACATCAAGGCCCGATAAGGTCATTGGCACGCACTTCTTCTCGCCCGCCAACGTGATGAAGCTGCAGGAAAACGTGCGCGGCAAGGCGAGTTCGGCAGAGACTATTGCCACGGTCATGGCACTTGGCAAAACGATCGGCAAAGTCGTGATCCTCGCCGGGAACTGCGACGGTTTCGTCGGCAACCGCATGCTGCAGTATTACACCGGTGAGGCCGAATTCATGCTTGAGCAAGGCGCAACGCCGGAACAGATCGACCGGGTAGCGATGGCTTTCGGCATGCCGATGGGGCCAATCTCGATGCGCGATATGTCGGGACTGGATGTAGGTGTACTGATACGCAAGGAACGAGCAGGGTCGCTGCCGGAGGGTGAACGCATGTCCCCCATCTTGGAGCGACTGGTCGAAGCTGGTCGGCTCGGCATGAAATCGGGTGCTGGCTTTTACCGCTACGAAGGCCGCGACAAGTTCCCCGATCCTGAAGCGATCCGGATAATCGAAAGCGTTTCGGCTGAATATGGCATCACGCGCCGCGAGTTCAGCGACGAGGAAGTCCGGGACCGGTTATTCATGCCGCTGGTCAACGAAGGCGCGAAGGAACTGGAAGACGGCACCGCAATCCGCGCCAGTGACATCGATACCTGCTGGATAAACGGCTATGGTTTTCCAGCGCATCTGGGCGGCCCAATGCATTGGGGTGCCCAGATCGGGTTCGACAAAGTCTATGCCATGGCGCTCGAACTGGGCAAGCGCAACGGCCCCCGCTGGATGCCGGGCAAACTGCTTGAGCGGCTCGCCAATGCCGGTCCCCGGAACGGCAAATGGAGCTGGGACGGCTGATCGGGGGCAAAGACGGCGCGTGCCGTGTCGACCAGCATTTCGCGGTTTTCGCTCATCGCGAGATCCTGACCTGAGTCCCAATCCCCGGGCAATGATCCCGCGCAAATTTCCCGAGTGCCGCCTTGCCTGCATTGCCTCGCCCATGCCAGCCCACATATCGAGCGACATGGCGTTCAATTAATCCCGATTATTGAAGATGATGTGGCCGATAGCCCCATCCTTGCGGGTGATGATCCCGTCTGTCACGCAATGTCCTTTGGGGTAAGTGAATTAGATGACCCGGGCATAGCGCGGGCGTTCATTGGAATGGGCGAGCATTGGCCCAAGCCGCGAGGCAACTGCTCCGCGCAGCAAACGGACATAGCCGTCGACGCCATCGGCAATCTCTTCGCGCGGCATCGCAATGCCCAGCGCAAGCTGTTCTTCGCCAGATTGCGGCAGCAACATCGCAACGATCGCGGTTTCGCCGTTTTCGGCATAGCCAACCGCAAAACCCTGAGCGCGGACACGGCCCAGCTCATCAAGGAAGCTGCCAACGCGAACGAATGCTTCAGCCTCTGTTTCCGCGTTGATCCGGTGGACCAGCTGGCGGACGATTTCCCAGTCAAAGGTCGAAAGCAGAACCTTGCCCAGCGGCGAATGCAGCAACGAATGATCCGTGCCCATCCGCAGCGCCGGGCTGATCCCCTCACCCACCACGTGAACATGCCGCAAGACAACACCTGTCTTGGCACCAAGGATCGCGACATGGCCGCTTTCCTCGACAACATCGTCCATCAACGGCAGCAACCTCCCCTGTCTGAAGAATGATGGCTGAACCCACGCGCCCAGCAACGCCACACGGGCGGTCGGCATATAGGTGCGGGCAAAACGATCCCGGTAGAGATAGCCTTGACGGACAAGGCTGCCCAGCAATTCGGACGTGCTCGATTGCGGAAGGCCAAGTGCGCGAGAGACGTCCATCACCGTGACCAACTGACGCGTCCGATCAAACAGTTCCAGAATTTCCAGAACCCGGTTGGCCGACTTGATCTTCTTTTCTCGGACTACGCTTGCCATTTGCCTGCCCTCTCACCTGTTATGCCTTGTTATGTTGTCATGTCATATGCCTTGAGTCGTTCGCGCGCAAGCAAAATCGAACAACCGTTAGAATCATTCTGCCGGGCAGATCGCACATGCGATACTGCCAGATTTATGAGGCTTTTCTTTGGTCGTGCACGCGTCCGCGCTAAGGCTGCGGGCTAGGATCTTGCTTCAAGGAAACCGACCATGGGCGATTTTGTCACCACTGAAGTCCGCGAAAAGGTCGCCGTCCTGCGACTCAACCGGCCCGAGTCGCTTAATGCAATTGCCACACACGAGGATTGTGACGATCTGGTGGAAGCCGTCGAAGAGTTCGGCGCTAACCCGGCGATCAGCGCCATCATCCTGACCGGCACCGGGCGGGCCTTTAGCGCGGGCGGCAACCTGAAGGCGATGCAGGAGCGCAATGGTATTGGCCCGCTTGACCAACCGGATTCGACCCGCCGCAATTACCGCAAGGGCGTCCAGCGCATCACGCGCACGATGATGGATGTTGAAGTCCCGATGATTGCAGCAATCAATGGCCACGCCGTCGGACTTGGCTGCGATCTTGCTTGTCTTTGCGATATCCGCATCGCTGCCGAGAGTGCCAAGTTCGCGGCAAGCTTCATCAAGATGGGCATTGTTCCAGGCGACGGTGGGGCATGGTCGCTTCAAAAGATCGTCGGCTATGCCCAAGCGGCGGAACTGTTCTTCACTGGCGACCGCTTCAGTGCCGCTGAAGCCCGGGAGATGGGGCTGGTAAGCAAGGTTGTTCCCGACGAGGACCTCATGGGAGCCGCGTTTGAACTGGCCGCGCGCATCACTTGCAACCCGCCGCGCGCCCTGCGCCTGACAAAGCGTCTGCTGCGCGAGGCACAAACCGCACGCATGTCGGAGATACTGGAACTGTCCGCCGCGTTTCAGGCAATCGCGCACGAGACTGCCGATCACGCCGAGGCCGTCAGCGCCTTCCTTGAAAAGCGTCCGGCCCAATTCACCGGCGCCTGAATTGCGCTCAGGCAGCGATCAAGCTGGTTGCGGTCTGGACCGCAGTTCGACGGCATACTGATACCGTTCAGGGTGATAGTGAATGAACGCGGCTTCAACCGGCCTGCCGCCTACGGTGTAATACGTCCGCAATACCCGCAGGATAGGTGTTCCGACAGGCACGCCGAGATGCCTCGCCGTAACTTCATCGGCAATTGCCGGACTGATCTGCTGGTTGGCGCGCGCGATTGAAGTGCTGATCTTTTTTTCGACCAGGCGTATGACGGGCGTCCCTGCGATAATATCCTCCAGCGCAATCATGCCCCCGATCTCCGCCGGGAAATATATCGTCAGCAACCCCAGCGGACCTTCTCCGCCTGAGCTGATAAGCTCGAGCCGTGTGACTGGATCGCCAGCATCAAGTTCGAGCGCCTTGGCTACTTCAGGGGCGGCCGCTTCGTTTTCCATCGACAACACCTGGGACTGCAGCTGCGTCGCGGACAGCAGGAATTCATCGAGTGAACCCGTCAAACGGACGGAATGCACGCCGCTATGGCTCTCAGCAGCAAATGAACCGATACCACGTCTGCGTATGATAAAACCCTGATTCATCAGGCTGTCCAGCGTCTTGCGCACCGTGATCCGGCTGACGCCGTATGCGGCGCACAGCTGCCCTTCGGTCGGCAGCAGCGCCCCAGGCGAAAATTCACCGCCACGAAGTCGCCCGAGCAGATGCTGCTCAAGCTGATGGTAAAGCGGGATCGGCCCACTTTCCAAGTGTACCTGTTGCAACGATTTTCGGGCCTTCGCCAAGCGACACTCTCCCGTTTGCTCTAAGGCGCCAATTGAGGCTTTCTGATCGATTGTCCAGTATTAGTGACAGCCAATCATATGCGCGATGCGCTACATATCGTCTATGCGCGCACTTTCCGGTTCGCTCGCCGGACCAGCGAACCGTTGGTATGCGGGCCCCGAAAGGAGGTGTGATGCGTACAACAAAATTCACCTTGCCAGATCGCCCATCTCACTCTGCAACTCCGGGGGACGCCGCTCGGCTGGAACTGGCATGGTAGACCTCGCGCCACTGCTGGCTCCCCTCAAAATCCGCGGGTTGGCGCTGCCCAATCGGGTGGTGATGGCCCCGATGACCCGGGAGTTCGCCAACCAGGGCGAAGTTGGCGACGATGTCACCGCCTATTACCGCCGCCGTGCCGAAGGCGGCGTCGGACTGCTGCTGACCGAAGGGGTTGGCATTCCCCACCCCGCTGCGATCGACACGGCGGGAGTGCCGAATATGCACGGGCAACTGGCACTCGGCGCATGGTCGCGGGTGTTCGAGAGTGTCCACCGGGCGAACGGGAGGATTATTCCCCAGCTCTGGCATCAGGGCGCGATGCGCGATGCGGCGATCAGCCCCGCGCCGGATGTGCCACCGTTGCGGGCGTCGGGCATCTGGGGCAACGACGGCGGCATGGTGTCCTTGCCGCGCGACAAGATCGAGCGCCTGCTGCCGCCGACGCAACCGGCCAGCGATGCGGAAATTGTCGAGGTCATCGAAGCCTATGCCGCCGCCGCGCGCAACGCTCGCGCTATCGGCGCGGACGGCGTTGCGATCCACGCCGGGCATGGCTATCTCGTAGACAACTTCCTGTGGCACGGCACCAATCGGCGCAATGACCGCTGGGGCGGCGATCACCGCGCCCGCGCAACCTTTGCCGCCGAACTGGTGCGCGCGGTACGGCGCGAGGTTGGTGAGGCGCTGCCGATTTTCTTCCGCTTCTCACAGTTCAAGATGCAGGACTACAAGGCTCGGCTCGCCGACACGCCGCAGGAACTGGAAGCTCTTCTCGGCCCCATCGCAGACGCCGGAGTTGACGTTTTCGACGGCAGCCAGCGCTATTTCGATACCCCCGCTTTCACAGGCTCGTCGCTCAACCTTGCGGGCTGGGCAAAAAAGCTGACGGGCAAACATGCCATGGCGGTCGGCGGCGTCGGCCTCGACGAGGGCAAAACTGCGCATCACATCGACAGCGGCTCGGGCTCGGTCAACAACCTTGGCCGGCTTGCCGAGCGCATGGCGGCGGGCGAGTTCGATCTTGTCGCGGTCGGCCGGTCATTACTCAACGATCCGGACTGGTGGCGCAAGGCGCAGGCTGGTGAGCCATTCCTGCCGTTCGACAATGCCAACCTGACGAGGCTGACGTGATGACCATTGAACAACGCCTTGACCGGGTCGAATCCGAACTGGCAATCCGCCA
>JBDUBN010000207.1:0-5346 GCA_040004085.1 Novosphingobium sp. | reverse complement strand
AGCAGTTCGATCACGTGACCCGGCCCCGCGCCCGGATCGACATAGATCACCGCGCCGTCCTCGCCCACGGTGCCCTCGACCAGAATTTCAGCGCCCACCGCCGCCGCAGATGCGCGTGCTTCGGCGATGGAATCGACGAAGATGCAGATGTGGTGCAGCCGGTCCCTGACCGCATATTCGCCGGTATAGATGCCCGGTTCGTCATTTTCGGCGCGGATCAGTTCGATCTGGACGTCGCCCCAATAGGCGATGGCGATGGAGAACACCGCGCCGGTGGGAACGCCCTTGTACCGGCAATCGCCCAGCGCCACGTTGGACAACATGAAGAACGGCCCGACCCCCATCGTCTGCGTCCAGTACTTGACCGCAGCGTCGAAATCGGAGGGCAGATAGGCCAGTTGGCCGACCGGCCCCAACGCCGTGATGGCTTTTGCATTTATCATTGGAACAGGTCCTCCGGCGCTTCGATCAGGTGTTTCAGGGTTTGCAGGAAGGCCGCCGCGCCCGCACCGTCGATGGCGCGGTGATCGACCGACAGGCCCAGCGCGATGCGGCTTTCGAAGGCCACGCCGCCCGCTGCCATCTCGACCGGCTGACGGGAAACCGCGCCGACGGCCAGAATCGCGCCCTGCGGCGGGTTGATGATCGCGTCGAATGCCTCGACCCCCATCATGCCGAGGTTGGAGACCGAAAAGGTGCCACCCTCCATGTCGTCCATCGACAGCCTGCCCGCCAATGCCTTGTCGATCAGACGGCGGCTTTCGGCGGCGAGCTGGTCGATGCGCATGCGGTTGGCCTGCCGGATCACCGGCGTGACCAGGCCCTTGGGACTGGCCACCGCGATCGCCACGTCGGCATGGGCAAAGCGGTGGATTTCCTCGCCGTGGACCTGCACGTTGACACCGGGATGGCGCACCAGCGCCAGTGCCACCGCCTTGACCAGATAGTCGTTGATCGAAGCCTTGCAGCCGAGCACCAGATTGGCCGTCCGGCGCAGCGCCACCAGCTCGTCCGCCCGCGCCGAAATGCGCAAGTAGAAGTGCGGGATCTGCTGTTTGGCCTCGGTCAGCCGCCGCGCCACAACCTTGCGGACGCGGTCGAACGGAATGACTTCGGCAGTGTTGGCCACGGCGACGAATTCAGCCGAGGCGCTGGCCATCGCGGCGGGAGCGGGGACCAGAGCCAGCACGTCCTGCTTGGAAATGCGCCCGCGCGGGCCGGTTCCGGTCAGCGCTGACAGGTCTATCCCGTTGAGCGCGGCGATCCGGCGCGCCAGCGGTGAGGCGAACGCCCGGGCGTTTTCCTCCACCAGTTGCGCCTGTCCCTTGAGCACGGGCGACGCCGCCGGACGCGCGGCTTGCTGCACGTCCTGATAGGTGATGCGCCCGCCCCGGCCCGATCCCTCGATGGCCGCCAGATCGACGCTTTCCACCTCGGCCAGCTTCAATGCCTCGGGGCTGATCGGCCGGTTGGTCTCGATCTTCGCCGGAGCCTGAGCGCCATGAGCTGGCGCAGGCGCTGCGGGCGCAGGCGCTGCGGCTTTGGCGGCCACGGCTGTATCCACGGGCTTGAACCCCGCGACATAGGCGTCAATCTCGGCCTCGCTGACATCGGCATCGGCAAAAACCGCCAGCAGCGTGCCGACGGGATAAACGTCCGCGCCAGCAGGTGCCAGAACCCGGCGGACGGTCGAGGCGAATTCGGCGTCAACGTCGTTGGTGATCTTGGCGGTTTCGATCAGGCACAGCGTCTGCCCGCGCTCGAATGCGTCGCCTTCCTTCACCATCCACTCGGCGATGGTTCCCTCGGTCATTTCGATGCCCCATTTGGGCATGTAGAACGGGCGTATCTGGGCCATTGTCCGCTCCCTCAGCGCCAGGCGAGGAGCTTGCGCACCGCCGCCTCGATCTTGTCGGTCGAGGGCAGGTAGGCACTCTCCAGCTCACGAGCGAATGGGATCGGCGTGTGCGGCGGGGTCACGGCCATCGGCGGCGCCTTCAGGCTGGCAAAGGCCTTGGCCGCCACCAGCGCGCAGATATCGACCGCCAGTCCGCAGCGCGGCGGGGCTTCGTCAACCACTACCAGACGCCCGGTCACTTCCACCGAATCAAGGATCGCTTCCTCATCCAGCGGGCTGGTGGTGCGCAAGTCGATGACGTCGCAGCCGATGCCCTCAGCGGCCAGCTTGTCAGCCACCGCCTCGCAGAAACCCAGCAGCAGGCCCGAGGACACGATGGTCACGTCCTGACCGGCGCGCGACAGCCGCGCATGGCCGAACGGAATCATGAAGTCGGGATCGTCGGGAACTTCGCCCGACACGCCGTAAAGCGCCTTGTGCTCAAGGAAGATCACCGGATCATCGTCGCGAATGGCGGTGCGCAGCAGGCCCTTCACGTCAGCCGGGGTCGAGGGGATCACCACTTTCAGTCCGGGCATGCCGGAAAGGATATGGTGGACCGACTGGCTGTGCTGGGCCGCCGCGTTGTAACCCGCGCCATAGGCCATGCGCAGCACGGCCGGGCACCGGGTCTTGCCGCCAAACATATAGCGGAACTTGCCCATCTGGTTCCAGATCTGGTCAAGGCTGACGCCAATGAAATCGGCGAACATCAGTTCGGCCACCGGGCGTTTGCCGGCGAGTGCGAGGCCAGAGGCCGCGCCGACAATCGCGCTTTCCGAGATCGGCGTGTCGATCATGCGGTTCTTACCGAACTTTTCGAACAATCCGGCCGAAGTCCCCCAGATGCCGCCGATGGCTTCGGGTCCACCGGGGGTGCCCATGCCGCCGACTACATCTTCTCCTAATACGACCACATTCGGGTCGCGGGCCATTTCCTCGGCGATCGTCGTCAGGACGGCATCGCGGTACAACATCTGTGCCATGGTTTTCGCGGCCCCCGTCAGTATGAGATATAGACGTCGGTGAGGACGTCTTCGGCGGTCGGTCGCGCTCCGGCGCGGGCGGCGGCGACGGCGGCTTCGATGGCATCCATCGCTTCGGCATCAACCGCGTCAAGGTCGGCATCACTCAGCAGCTTGGCCCCGGTGACACTGGCGCGGAATATCTTGAGGCAATCGCGGGTGGCGCGAATCCGGTCCAGCTCGCCCTCGCCCCGGTAACGCTGCGGGTCACCTTCAAAATGACCAAAAAAGCGTTCGGTATCGAACTCCACCGCCGCCGGACCATTGCCGTCGCGCACATATTCCAGCACTTCGCGCATCGTGTCGTGGACCGAGAAAAAGTCAGTGCCGTCCCCGCGCCACACCTTCATACCGAACGCTTCGGCGCGGCTGGCGATATCCTTCTGGGTGCCGACTGCGTAATCGACGCCGGTATGCTCTGAATAGTGGTTGTTTTCGAACACGAAAATGCACGGTGCCCCGGTGACCACCGCCAGGTTCATCGCCTCGAACGTGGTGCCCTGATTGCACGCGCCGTCGCCCGAAAAGGTGATCGCGATCTTGTAGCCGTCGGCGCCTTTGCCATCGAGCTTGGCGGCCAGCGCCGCACCCACCGCAATCGGCGCGCCCGCCCCGACGATGCCGTTCGCACCCAGCATGCCTACGTCCATGTCGGCAATGTGCATCGATCCGCCCTTGCCCTTGCACAGGCCGTCGCGGCTGCCCCAGATTTCCTTCATCATGCCATCAACGTCGCAGCCCTTGGCAAGGCAGTGGCCATGGCCGCGATGGGTGGAGACGATCTTGTCGTCATGGTCCAGATGTTCGCACACCCCGACCGCGACGGCTTCCTGCCCGCAATAGAGATGCGTGAACCCGGCGATCTCGCCCGTCATGATTTCGGTATGGAGGCGTTCCTCGAATTCGCGGATCACCTTCATCTTGCGGTAGGCGCGTAACAACGCTTCTCGGCTCAGTTGCATTTCTGGTTCCCGTTCTTCACGATAAGCCTAACACCGACCGGGAGATGATATTGGCCTGCACTTCGTTGGTGCCGCCAAAAATCGTCCAGGCCCGACTATTGAGATAACGCGGCGCGGCCAGTTGCGCGGTGCGTGAATGAATCGGCTTCGGCGCGTTCGGCCCGTACAGCGGCCGCGCCAGTTCAAGCTGGAGGCCAGCCGTACCGTAAAGGTCAACCGCCAGCAGATCGATGTCCTGCCGCAAGTTGGAAGCGAGCAGCTTGGTGAGCGAAGTCTGCGGGCCGGGCGGACGACCCTTGGCGACTTCGGAAATGATCTTGAGCTCAATCATCTCGAGCGCCTGCGCGGCCAGCCGGGCGCGGGCCAGCTTGCGCCGCCACTGCGGATCATCAGCCATGACGCCGCCGCGCCCGTCGCTTTCACTGCGCGCGGCTTGTTGCAGCCGGTCGAGATCGAAGCACAGCTTGGGCGCGTGACACGATCCGCCGCGTTCGTTTTCCAGCAGGAACTTGGCGATGGTCCAGCCCTGCCCTTCCTCGCCAACGCGGTCGCTCACCGGCACGATCACGTCTTCAAGGAACACCTGATTGACCTCATGATCGCCCGCCGCCGACAGGATGGGCCGCACCGAGATGCCCGGCTGCTTCATGTCGATCAGCAGGAAGGTGATCCCCGCCTGCTTGCGCACCGTGGCATCGGTGCGCACCAGACAGAACATGCGGTTGGCGTGGTGAGCATGGGTGGTCCATATCTTTGATCCGTTGACCACATAGTGATCCCCGTCCAGCACCGCCTTGCACTGGAGCGAGGCCAGATCGGAGCCGCTGCCCGGCTCGGAAAATCCCTGACACCAGTAATCTTCGCCCGACAGCACGCGGGGCAGATAATACGCGGTCTGCGCCGCATTGCCGAAGGTCCAGATCACCGGCGCGAACAGCTTGAGCCCCAGCACCGTCAGGTTCGGCGCTCCGGCCAGCGCGCATTCCTTTTCGAACAGATAACGCTGCAACGGCGTCCACCCGGTGCCGCCGTGCTCCTTGGGCCACTGATAGCCCAGCCAGCCCTTGGCATTGAGCACGGCGTTCCAGACTTGCCCGACATCGGGCTCGACAAAAACCGTCGGGGAGGCCGCCGCGCCGCTGCGCACCGCTTGGGGCAGATTGTCGGTGAGGAACGCCCGCACGTCATCGCGAAACGCCGCGTCCTGAGGGGAAAGTTCGATGTCCATCAGCGTTCCAGAATCGCTACGGCCGGAACGCCCGGCGACGCGCCAATTGGTCCACCGCGCCGACCCGTTGCACAGTTGCGCCCACCCACCAGCTGCGGCTGGCTTCCATCGGTGAACAGGCCTGAAGCAATTGCGCGCATGTCTCTCCCGGTTTCGCTTGGTGATTCCGTTACCCCGCCTTTTAAGCCCGATTTCTCCCGTTTATGACTCACCAAAACGCTAGGCATGACAATC
>JBDUBN010000617.1:0-1614 GCA_040004085.1 Novosphingobium sp. | reverse complement strand
GAGCGAAAGTCCATCCGCCGCTGGCATATCGCTTGCGGAACGATGGCCAATGGCACCAGCAGGTAAGAGGCAGCGATAACGCGCGCGACAGGCAGCATCTGCGGGTCGTGATAGAACCGCGCGATTGGAGCAGCCGCCAGCAGCGCGATCACCGCGATGCCCCCGGCGAACACGACGGACACGGTAAATGCCATCGACAGCTTGTCGGCATCCAGATCCTTCTCGCCGCCAATGAAGCGATTGACGCCAAAGTCCTGCAAGAAGGCAATCAGCGATATGGCCGCAAAGGCGATGGAGAACTGGCCCAATTGTTCGGGGGAGATGAACAGCCGCGCCAAGACGACGCTGCCGATGAACTGGATCGCGAACGAGGCGTATTGCGACACCATGGCCCAGATCGCTGCGGTGCGGACCGACATGTCAGGCCACCACCAACGTGGCGAGCAGAGTGACTGCGCGCGCAATTTCGCCAAACCGCAGCAGCCGCACCACCGTCCGCAACATGCCCGCGCGGTCGCCGCCGCCCTTGATATGGTCGAGCACGATGTCAAAGCCGCGTCCCGAAAGCGCGGTGTGTGAATAGACAATGCCGGGGGCGACCCGGGCCTGAACGGCCTGACTCACGCCGGCACGCTCAAACAACGCATCCAGCTCCTCGATCGGCGGCATCTCGGCAAGCTGCGCGGTCGGGTCTGGCCGTCCGGCGCGGCGCTCCATCCATGCCTGATAGGCAATGGCGGCGTTGGTCTGCTGTTCAACTATATGGCGGTTGCTGACCTGACTTTCAGTGCGGCGATATTGCATCAGCCGTTCGGGCAGGCTGCACAGCTTGGTCGTGTCGGCCAACCGGCACCACAGGTCATAATCCTCGCAGTGACGATAAGCCTGATGATAGCCGCCTGCCGCCAGCACCAGCTCGCGCCGATACATTGTCGCCGGATGGCAGATCGGCGTGCTGTGATGCAGTGCGGCCAAGAATCCCTCATAGTCGGAAGGATGGCCACCAGTTCCTGCGGTAATCAGCTCGCCGTCACCATTGATGTCATCGGTCCACGAACTGACAACGCCAAAGTCGGGATTGACGGCAAGGAAGGCGTATTGCTTGGCGAACCGGTCAGGATAGGCCACGTCGTCGCCGTCCATACGCGCAACCACAGGCGCACGGGCTTCGTCCAGCAACTGGTTGAGGCTGGCAATCAGTCCGCGATTCTCCCGGTGGATCGCGCGGATGCGGGTGTCCGCTTGCGCATAGCGGTCAATGATCGCCGCCGAACCATCGGTCGAGCCATCGTTCAGGATCAGGAACTCGAAATCGCCGAACGTCTGGGCAAGAATGCTCTCTATGGCGGCGGCCAGATAGCGCTCGCAATTATAGACGCTCATCGCGACGCTGATTGCCGGTAACGCCATATGCGCAGTCTGAACCCAGTGTTGGGGGCGTGCCCGGATCGGCTAACCCACGGAAAAGCTGGATCGGCGATAGCGCGACAAGGTCAACAACGGCTTAACCTTCCCCGGATTGCCCGCTTTTCAGGGGCTACCAAAAAAGTGAAACAAATCTGCAAAAAAGGGTTTGACCGAATCAGGGTGCGGGCTTAGAGGCCGGTTCACCGA
>JBDUBN010000616.1:0-1614 GCA_040004085.1 Novosphingobium sp. | reverse complement strand
TTGTGAAGGGTTTCGGGCGCTTGCGTACGAAAGCCTCCAGTGCAGGAACCCGCGGGCCCCACGAGGTGGTCTATGGGTAAATGGGCTTGGGGATGGTGTGGGGCGGCACGCGCTGGTGATCCGGTAGCGCAGTGACTGACCCGGTTGACGTGATTTTACGCCGTGTGAGATGACGATCGGCAGCAGTTTCCGCGGCACCTCTGGTCAGCATGAAGCTCGATGTGGGCCTAGGCATGCGTTTCCCCACCGGCCAAGGTGCGTTCGATTTGGCCGCTCGATCGGACAGGCCATGCCGGGTCATGGCGCTTGTCTCCGGGCGGGTGATGTCGGTTGGGGTGGCGCGCGGGGCTGGCACCAGCGGGCGAAGGTTTCAACGATGGTCATGTGCCCGCCGCAGCACGGGCATGGCGGACGATCGTCCGCCATCTCGTCGGGTTCCGGTTCAGCGATCGGCGCGGTAACGCCGAGCAGCCTGCGGGCAAGCGCCAGGCTGTCCCTGCGCGCCGAGCTGGACAGCAGTCCGTAGTGGCGAATGCGGTGAAAGCCGCGCGGCAGGACATGGATCAGGAAGCGGCGGATAAACTCTTCGCTCGCCAGCGTTATGACCTGTTGGCGGTCGGCACCATCGCGGCGATAGTCCTTGTAGCGAAAGGTCACCCCGGCCCCGCCGAAGGCGATGAGCTGCCGGTTGGAGATGGCGACGCGGTGCGTGTAGCGCGCAAGATAGGCCAGCACCGCCTGCGGTCCGGCGAAGGGCGGCTTGGCATAGACCACCCAGCGCTGCTTGCGGACCGGAGCGAGGTGGCGCAGAAATGCCTTGCGTTCGGCCATACCGGCCATGGCACCGAAGAAGCGGAGCTTTCCGGCGTCGAACAGCGCCAGCAGGCGGGTGAGAAACAGGCGTCGGAATAGTTTGCCCAGCACGCGCACCGGCAGCAGGAAGGCGGGTCGCGACGATATCCACCGCATGCCGTTTGGCGCGATACCGCCACCCGGCACGATCATGTGCACGTGCGGATGGTGGGTTAGCGCCGATCCCCAGGTGTGCAGCACAGCGGTAATGCCAATGCGCGCGCCGAGGTGCTTGGGATCGGCGGCGATGGTCAGCATTGTCTCCGAGGCCGCGCGGAACAGCAGATCATAGACCACCGCCTTGTTCTGGAAGGCGATGTCGGCAACTTGGGCAGGCAGGGTGAACACCACGTGGAAATATCCGACCGGCAGCAGGTCGGCCTCGCGTGTCGCGAGCCAGGTGCGCGCCGCGGCGCCCTGGCACTTCGGACAGTGCCGGTTCCGGCAGGAGTTGTAGGCGATCCGCCAGTGCCCACAGTCGTCGCAGGCCTCGACGTGACCGCCCAGCGCGGCGGTGCGGCAGTTCTCGATCGCCGTCATGACCTTGAGCTGGCCGAGGCTGAGATGCCCGGCATGGGCTGCGCGATACGCAGGCCCGGCGCTACGGAAGATATCGGCGACCTCGAGTGAGGTACGCACCGGCTCAACCGGGCGGCGGCTTGCCTTCCATCAGGGCGATGATCCGGTCCAGCGGGCTCGCCACCGCCTGCATCGTCCTGGTCGATACCTTGGTGTAGATGGCGGTGGTATCGATATTGGTAT
>JBDUBN010000615.1:0-1620 GCA_040004085.1 Novosphingobium sp. | reverse complement strand
ATTTGACCAGATCGTCGAACGACTTGATACGCGCCTTGCTCTTGGTCTGGCGGCCCTTGGTGCCTGCGCGGATCCATTCCAGTTCGTCCTTGATGGCCTTTTGCTTGCTGGAGTCCTCACGCTCTTCCTGCTCAAGCCGCTTGGCCTTGGATTCGAGGTAGGTCGAATAATTGCCCTCGTAAGGGAAGTATTTTCCGCGATCGAGTTCGAGGATCCAGCCGACGACGTTATCCAGAAAATAGCGATCGTGGGTGATCATCAGCACCGCACCCGCATATTCTTTGAGGTGGGTTTCAAGCCACAGCACAGATTCGGCGTCAAGGTGGTTGGTCGGCTCATCCAGCAGCAGGATGCTGGGCTTTTGAATCAGCAACCGGGTGAGCGCGATGCGGCGCTTTTCACCGCCGGACAGGTTGTCCACCGGCCAGTCACCCGGCGGGCAGCGCAGCGCCTCCATGGCGATTTCAAGCTGGTTATCGAGCGTCCAGCCGTCAACCGCGTCGATCTTTTCCTGCAAGGTGCCCATTTCGTCCATGAGCGCGTCAAAGTCCGCGTCCTCTGGCGGATCGGCCATCAGGTTGGAAATCTCGTTGAACCGGTCGACCAGATCGGCGGTTTCGCGGGCGCCGTCCTTGACGTTTTCCAGCACCGTCTTGCTGGTATCAAGCTGCGGTTCCTGCTCCAGATAGCCCACGGTGATATTCTCACCCGCCCAGGCTTCGCCAGTGTAATCGGTATCGATCCCGGCCATGATCTTGATCAGCGTGGATTTACCCGCACCGTTGGGGCCAACGATGCCGATCTTGGCGCCTTGGTAGAATTGCAGGCTGATGTCTTTCAGCACCGGCTTGGGAGCACCGGGGAAGGTCTTCGTCATGCTCTTCATGACGTAGGCATATTGCGCGGCCATCGGATTCCTTACGGGGGTATTTGGGTGTTGAGGCGCCCTCTACAGCCGCGCCCCGCTGCCCGCAAGCGTGCTGGCGATCTGGCGGGCGGCGCGCGGGACAAAGGCATAGCCGATGAACCATGTCGGCAGCATGAGCAGCGCCCAGTAGAAGTTCTGCGAGCGGGCAAACAGCGCGATCATCACGCCGTAACCGAGCAAATAAAGCAGCGCGAACAAGGCTTGTCGAAGCGGCGCGGCCAGCCAACCGAGCAGGGCCACCAGGGCGAGCGGATAGGCGACAGCCAGGGGCAGACGGTTCAAAAGCGAAACGTCGGTCAGGTCCTGCAGGACCGCCGCTGGGCCGCGCAGGGCGTTCCAGCCAGCGGATGAGTGGTCACCGGGCAGAACTTGCGCGTTTACGGCGGCGGCGTGGAACGCCATGCCGATCCCGAACAGCGGCAGCAAAGCGAGCCATGCCAGCGCCTCGTTCCGGCGGCGTTCGATCACGGCAAAGGCCAGCGCCAGCAGCACAAACGGCAGCGCCAGTTCGCGGATGGAGAGGGCAGCGGCGGCGCAGACGACCGCCCACGGCCAGTGCTTGCCGCCGCGCAGGGCCATGGCGAGGCACACCAGCACACCGGCCCATAGTTCGTGCTGGGCGATGAGATCGAACTGCGACACCATCGCTCCGCCGAATACGATCAGCAGCGCCATCGCTCCGCGTTCGGGGG
>JBDUBN010000206.1:0-5373 GCA_040004085.1 Novosphingobium sp. | reverse complement strand
AAAGTGCATAAAGAAGGTGGTGCCGCTTAGAGGATTCGAACCTCTGACCCCATCATTACGAATGATGTGCTCTACCGACTGAGCTAAAGCGGCTTGGTCCGGCTGTGTTGCGCCGGGCAGGGGCGGCGTTTAGCTAGGGAATGGGCGGCGCGCAAGGGCTCTGCGCAGGGTGCGCGTGACAATTTGCGGTTATGGTGCCGGCTACAAGATTCGAACTCGTGACCCCCTGATTACAAATCAGGTGCTCTACCAACTGAGCTAAGCCGGCCCGTTGCACACGCCCCTTGCCTCAGGTTGCGCCAAAGGTCCAGCCCTCGGTTTGGGCAACGGCCGACATTCCGTGCGGGTTCCACAATTCAGGGCGGTCGGCAGACATGCGGAGCCAGGCGGCGGTGAGCAGGGCGTCGGTCTGGTGGTCGTCTATCAAGTGGTCCTCGCCGGGTATGGGCGCGCTGCCCAACGTCTCTAAGGCTTGGTTCAATTCGGCCAGACTGCGCATTTTTGAGCGGCCCGGCGGGCGGCCGGCCGCCATGGCCGCGATTGTGGTGTAGATTTCCGTGATCACGCTGCCGGTTTCGCCCACCGGATCGACGGGCCAGACAGTCAGCCGCTGCGACACGCGGTGGAGCAGGCGCATGCCGGTCAGGCTGGATTTGCCGACTTGCGCCGCCCCGACGAGGTTGAAGTTGCTGTAGGGGCGGCAGCCCATGGCCTGCTGGGCGAGTTCGGTCTGGCGAAAGCGGCCCCGTCCGTCGGTTTTGATCCCATCCGCGGGGTCCATGCCGCCGAACAGATCGCCCTGCCGTCCGCCGTGGCGGCGGTAATGGCGGGCCGCGTGGGTGTGATCGACAAGGCTGTTGGCGCCAAGGTGCGGGTCGTCGGCACAAACCTGCTCGACCAAGACCCACAGGCTGCGCGCGTCGGCGGGGGTTTCTTCCCAGCCGGGAAAGAACGCGCCGCAATCGGCGAACGGCAGCGACATGCCGAGGTCAAGGCCGACCAGTGAATTGTCAGGTAAGTCATCGAGCAGCCACTGCGCAACTTCGCTTCGAGACCAGCGATGGCCGGAGCGGACCAGTTCGGGCGCGGCCTTTCCGTTCGCACACATGGCCACGGCAATGCCGCGATGCCGGTCGCCCGCAGCACCCGACCAGTCAATCGCGACGTAGTGGCGAAAGCGCGTCGGACCGGACTCGATCACGGGCGCTCACGGCGTTTCTTGTCCCACCATTCGATCCGCTCGATCACCTGGCGTTCAAACCCGCGCGGCACCGGGCGATAGTAGGTTTGCGGGGCCATGCCTTCGGGCCAGTAATCCGCGCCGGAAAAGCCATCTTCAGCGTTGTGATCATAGGCATAGCCCGCGCCATAGCCGATGTCCTTCATCAGCTTGGTCGGGGCGTTAAGGATGGTGCTGGGCGGGCTGAGCGATCCGGTTTCCTTGGCGCTGGCCCACGCGGCTTTTTGGGCCACATAGGAGGCGTTCGATTTCGGTGCGGTAGCGAGGTAGAGGCAGGCCTGCACGATCGCCAGCTCGCCTTCCGGACTGCCAAGGAATTCATAGGCCTGCTTGGCGGCGAGGCACTGGACCAGCGCCTGCGGATCGGCGAGGCCAATGTCTTCGGAGGCAAACCGCACCAGCCGCCGCAGCACGAACAGCGGTTCCTCCCCGGCGGTGAGCATGCGGGCGAGGTAATAGAGGGCGGCCTGCGGATCTGATCCGCGCAGGCTTTTGTGCAGCGCAGAGATCAGGTTGTAATGCCCA
Organism: Novosphingobium sp.; assembly: GCA_040004085.1. Taxonomy (GTDB): domain Bacteria; phylum Pseudomonadota; class Alphaproteobacteria; order Sphingomonadales; family Sphingomonadaceae; genus Novosphingobium. Next base: position 3,608 of record JBDUBN010000206.1, on the reverse strand, counting down.
TCGCGGTCCTTGTCGTAGACCGCCACCCGGCGCTGCAGGAACGCGCCGAGCGCTGCGGGGTCAAGCGGCTGCGGGATCGCGGCGGCATAAAGCGTTTCGGCCTGATTGAGCAGAAAGCGGCCGTCGCCATCGGCTGAGGCGACCAGTGCCTCGCGCGCCTCTGCGGTCAGCGGCAGCGGGCCTTCCAGAGCTTCGCCGCGCGCGAGCAATTCGCTGAGCGCGGCGAAATCCAGGCGGTGGAGGATCAAGACTTGGGCGCGAGAGAGCAGCGCTGCGTTCAGGGCGAAGCTGGGGTTCTCGGTCGTCGCGCCGACCAGCGTAACGACCCCTTTTTCCACGAACGGCAGGAAACCATCCTGCTGCGCGCGGTTGAAACGGTGGATCTCGTCTACAAACAACAGCGTGCGCTGGCCCGCTTTGGCCGCCAGTTCCGCCTCGGCAAAGGCTTTCTTGAGGTCAGCGACGCCAGAGAACACCGCGCTAATCGCGACATAGCGCATGCCCACTGCGTCGGCGAGCAGGCGGGCGATGCTGGTCTTGCCGGTGCCGGGCGGTCCCCACAGGATCATCGACGAAAGGCGTCCGGCGGCGACCATGCGGCCGATTGCGCCTTCGGGGCCGGTCAGATGGTCCTGTCCGATAATTTCATCCAGCGCGCGCGGGCGCAGGCGGTCTGCCAAGGGCGCGTCGGCGCGCGGCTCGTCGGCGGTTTGAGGCAGTATTTCGTCGGGAAAAAGGCCGGTCATAACGCTACCCTAACGCAGATCGGCTGCGTTTGCATCGCTTGCTTGCACCTATGGCGGCTACCGCGCTGACGCCTTGTGCCGGATCAACCGCACGTAAGTGTCGGCCACCGCCTGATTGATTCGGTCCCAACTGAACGACAGGCTGCGCTTTTCGCCCGCCGCGCCGTGGCTGGCCCGCAGTGCCGGGTCTTCAATGTACAGCCGCAGTGCCTCGGCATAGGCGTGGATGGCGCCGGGGCGGATCAGGCGGCCGCAGACGTGGTCCTCGACCAGACTTTCGCTGCCGGTCGCTGCCGCCGCCACCACCGGGATGCCGCAGGCCATGCCTTCCAGCGTGACATTGCCGAAGGTTTCGGTGACCGAGGGGAAGAACAGCACGTCCATCGACGCCACTCCGCGCGCCAGATCAGCGCCGCCCAGAAAGCCGACAAACAGGGCGTTCGGTAGCCGCGACTGAAACCAGTCCTTGGCCGGGCCTTCGCCAATGATCAGTACGCGGTGCGCGATCTCGCGGCGGTTCAACTCGTCAATGGCATCGGAAAAGACGTCGAGCCCCTTTTCCATCACCAAGCGGCTAAGAAAGCCGATCACCACTTCATCGTCAGCGATTCCCAGCCCGCGCCGCCACGCCATATCGCGCCGCCCGGAATGGAAAATCTCGCGGTCGACGCCGCGTGACCAGATGCCGATGTCATAGTTCATCCGCTGATCGCGCAGCACTTGCGCCATCGATTCAGACGGGGCGACCAGCGCGTTGCAGCGGCGGTAGAACCGGCGCAGCATCGCCACCATAACCGGTTCCAGCCATGCCATATTGTAATAGCGCAAATAGGTTTCGAACCGGGTGTGGACGGACGCCAAAATCGGCAGGCCGCGCTTTCTCGCCCAAGCCACCGCGCGGTGAGCGGAAATATCGGGCGAGGACACATGCACCACGTTGGGCGCAAATTCGGCCAGATCGCGCTTTGCCTTGGCCGATAGTCCCAGCGGAAAGCGGTATTCATCGCGGCCAGGAATGGCAAAGCTGGGCAGGCTGACCAGATCACCGGTCGGCGGGAAAGCCGGTTCGTCAATGGTGGGCGAATAGACCCGGACCTGCGCGCCCTGTCGCAGCAGATAACCGACCAGCCGGTTCAGCGCCTGATTGGCCCCGTCGCGGACGTAATTGTAATTGCCGCTGAACAGGGCAATGCGCAGATCGGCGCTGGAAGCGGGCTTTTCGGGCATGGTGGGTGCCATTAGCCGCTGCTGTGCGGTTTGGCAAAGGGACCTCAGCCCAGCGCGAAATGCTCCAAGGTGCCGCCGATGGTGTATGGCCCTATGGCCTGGCGGAAACGCTTGTAGGCATCGGTGTCACGCACCGCATTGTGTGCCTCTACCGATTCCCATTCGACGACGAAGCCGAACTGGGTCGGGCTTTCCACGCCGGGTCCATACCGAAGCGACTGTACGCCCACGCAGGCCCGCAAAGCCGGAGCGCCCGTTTCATCCATCGCTGCCGCAAAGGCCGCCTCATTGCCCTCGGCAACGGTGATAGTGGCAAGTTCAGTGACCAATGCACATGTCCTTCGATGAAAGACGGCGAGCGTAATTTGTGCGCCGCGTATTGGCGAGTGCTTTTTCGAAAGCGAGCGAGGAATGGCGCCTGCGATACGCGCAACGCAAAAGGGCGCACCGTTTCCGGCGCGCCCTTTCTGACTAACTTGCAATGCGATCAGTAGCCGCGATAGCCGTTGTAGTTTTCGTTGCTGCGGTCGTAATATCCGCGCCCGTCATAGCCCCGGCCTTCGTAGCCCCGGCTCTCATACCCATTACTTTCATAGCCACGGCGATCACGATGATGCCCACGATCATGGCGGTGCCAGCGGCGATTCTGGTCATAGTAGCCGCCGTTGTAATAGCCGCCGTTATTGTAACCGCTGTTGTCGTAATAATAGGTGCCGTTGTAATCGCGGTCACGGTCATGGTTGGAGGCAATTGCCGCCACGGCAGCGATACCCAGAATGCCCAGACCAACCGCAATGGCGGTGCCGGCACCGTCATCGTGATGACGGCTGCCGCGATAGGTGTCGGCCATGGCCGGGGAAGCGCTAACCATAGCAGTTGCCGCCAGAGCCGTACCAATTGCGAACTTCTTCAGAATTGAAGTCATGTCAAATCTCCGAAGCTCCGTGCGGCGACACTGTTGCGACGCGATGCGGTGCTTGAGAGGGGATATGAACTGATTCGCCTGAACGGCTTGTGGTCAAGGCTTGCAGGCGTTGTTCAGGTTTGTTGCAAGTTGTGTGAACGGAGATTGCAGGGTGATCCAGAAACAAAAAGGCCCCCATCCTTGCATCGGATGGGGGCCTTTTTGTTAAGCCGCTTCCTTCCGGCGACCTGCCTTCTTGCGGTCGTTCGGGTCGAGCAGCGCCTTGCGCAGGCGGATGCTCTTGGGCGTGACTTCGACCATTTCGTCGTCGTCGATATAGGCAATGGCCTGTTCCAGCGTCATCACGCGCGGCGGCGTCAGGCGGATGGCATCGTCCTTGCCGGTCGAGCGGAAGTTGGTGAGCTGCTTGGACTTCATCGGGTTGACTTCGAGATCGTCCGGCTTGGCGTTTTCGCCAATCAGCATTCCTTCATAAACCTTTTCCTGCGGCTTGACGAACAGCACGCCGCGTTCTTCGAGCATGTTGAGCGCATAGCCCACTGCTTCGCCGGTACCGTTCGAGATCAGCACGCCAACCGGACGGCCTTCGATGGTACCCTTGTAAGGACCGTACTTTTCGAACAGCCGGTTCATGATCCCGGTGCCGCGCGTATCAGACAGGAATTCGCCGTGATAGCCGATCAACCCGCGCGACGGAGCGCTGAAGGTGA
>JBDUBN010000205.1:0-5380 GCA_040004085.1 Novosphingobium sp. | reverse complement strand
CAACCCGGCGATCGCGACGCCCGATTCCATCGGAATTCTGCCGGCCTTCCTTCTCGACCCCACGCTGACACCCGCCAGTCCCGGCTATTGCTCGCCGGTCGTTGTCAACCCGAACGGCTTTCTGGATGCCCGGTCGCTGGTCGCGTTACAGACCGACATCGCCACCAACAATTCGGGCGGCGGCGGCTTTGGTGGCGCGTCTTCGGCCGCCTGCCGGTCGGCAGGGGCGCCCCCGTTCAGCCCGATCCTCGGCGATCAATATTTCACCGTCAACCGCCCTTCCAAGGCGATCTACGGCGACGTCAGCTATGACGTGAACGACAAGCTGACGATCAGCCTTGGACTGCGCTACACTTGGGACAGCGTCAAATATCAGAATGGCCGTACGACTCTGTATGATCTGTCGGCCCAAAACATCGTCGCCAGCACGATCCCATACAGCAACCCCTATAATCCCAATCTGCCCGCGGTTAATCTGTCCGAAGGCGCCAACCGGCTCACCGGACGGGCCAATATAAGCTATCATTTTACCGATGAGATCATGGGCTATGTAAACTACAGCCGTGGCTATCGCAGCGGCAGCTATAACGGCCTTGCCTATCAGGGTCTGAACCAGGTCTATTATATTCAGCCGGAGAAGGTGAACGCCTATGAGGGCGGCCTGAAAATGCGGCTGTTCGACCGGCATGTTCAGCTCAATCTTGCTGGTTTCTACTACGACTATAGCAACCAGCAGTTCACGCAAGTCATAGGCGCCACGACCTTCACGCGCAGCGGCAATGGCAGGCTCTATGGCGGTGAAGCTGAACTGACAGTTCAGCCGGTCAGGGATCTCCGGTTCGATGCCTCGCTAGGCCTGCTCAACACGAAATACACAGGTAATGCGATCGACCCGGCCAATCCCAGCAGCGCCACGCTGCCGATCAACGGGAACCCATTCCCCAATGCGCCGAAGTTGACCTTTTCGGCAGGGTTCGATTGGGATGTCCTCCACCGCGGAGAAAGCAAGCTGACACTGCATGGCGACACGAGTTACATGGGCAAATATTATTTCGACCCATTCAAAAACTATGGCCAGACCCCATGCGACGCACCGGCACCTGGTTTCAATATCCTTCAGGCCGGCCCTGCCGTCGCATGTGGCAACCCCGGCTATTGGCTGTTCAACGGCCGCTTGAGCTACGACACGCCCAATTGGACAGTCAGCGTTTGGGGCAAGAATCTGACGAACAAATATTATTACAATTATGGCCTCAACATCAACGTGTTCGGACTCGACTATATGAACCGCGGTATGCCGCGAACCTATGGCGTCGAGGTCACAGCGCGCTTCTAGCCGTAGGCCGGGCGGTGGGTTGTATGCACACCTCCCGCCCGGCAGGACCGCAGCGCCCCTCTCAGTTCCCGAATATGGAAGGGCCGGTGCCCATGACAAAACCTCGTCCGACATTGTTCCTGATTGCCGCATTCTGGAACTGGGCAATCGCTATTTCGACCGTCATCGCGCCTGCGCTAGTCTATCAGTTGACCATGCCGATCCCCGCGCCCGCCAATCTTGCCATGACCTATTTGTTTATGGGACTCGTGCTGGTGTTCGGCATTGGGTATTTCTGGGCTTGGCGAGACTTCACCCGAAACGCTTCTGTCATCAGACTGGGTGTCGTCGGAAAGCTCACAGTCTTTGTAATTTCAGCCATCGCAGTCCTTACCGGGCAGATCGGCATGTTGCTGTTCGTGGTCGCGACCGGCGATTTCATCTTCGCGCTCTTGTTCCTGCGCGCGCTGAATATTCTACCAAACTCTGAGACTTCCGGGACCGATCAATGACCTATCGCGCGCCACTTCGACGACAATTGCTAGCTTATGATATCAGCCGCAACCTTGTTGGTCAGGACTTCCCGGCGCCCGACCGCGATCTGGTGGAAGCCGTCATAAGTGAGACTGCCCGGTTCGCCGAAACCATATTCGCGCCGCTGGACGTGACAGGCGACAGAAGCGGTGCGCGATTCGCCGACGGCGAAGTTACTCTCCCCACCGGCTTCCAGGAGGCTTACGACGCTTATGTCGGCGCGGGCTGGGCTTCCCTGACCGCTGCTGATGACTTCGGCGGGCAGGCGATGCCTTTTGCCGTGTCGGCGATCATGCAGGAGCAGTTCAGTTCGGCGAACCTTGCCTTCACTCTCTGCATGATGTTGAGTCAGGGGGCGATCGCCGCAATCGAGGCGCATGCTTCCCCACATCTTAAGTCTCTCTATTTGCCGCCGCTAGTGGAGGGGCGCTGGACCGGGACGATGAACCTGACGGAACCGCAGGCAGGATCCGATCTCTCGCAATTGCGCGCTCGGGCCGTCCCGGCCGGCAAGAACGCCTATTTCATTACGGGAACGAAGATTTTCATCACCTGGGGCGAGCACGATCTGGCCGAGAACATCGTGCATCTCGTGCTGGCACGGTTGCCCGATGCGCCTCCCGGCACGAAGGGCATCAGCCTCTTCCTCGTTCCCAAATTCCTGCCGGACGATCGCGGACACCCAGGCAAGCGCAACGATGTCCGCTGTGTGTCGATTGAGCACAAGCTTGGCATCCACGCTTCGCCGACCTGCACGATGAGCTTCGGAGATGAGGGGCGCTGTATTGGCTGGCTCGTAGGTAAACCCAATGCTGGGCTCGCCGCGATGTTCACGATGATGAACCATGCGCGCATCAACGTCGGCCTGCAGGGCGTGGGTATCGCGGAAATCGCCTGCCAGCGTGCCACGGCTTTCGCCCGCGAGCGCATCCAGTCGCCAGTCCATGGCGCGCTGTCGCGCGATGCCGTCCCCATCGTCGAACATGCTGACGTCCGCCGGATGTTGATGACAATGCGGGCACTGACCGATGCGGCCCGCGCGATCGCCTATTTCAATGCCGCGGCCGTGGATGCTGCGCACTTGGGCGGAAACGAAGCCCAAAGGGCGGCGGCGCAAGGCCGCGCCGATCTGGTGACGCCGGTCACTAAGGCCTTTTCGACCGATATTGGCGTAGAGGTCGCGTCGCTTGCGATCCAGGTCTTCGGTGGCATGGGCTTCATCGAGGAAACCGGTGTCGCGCGCCACTATCGCGATGTCCGGATAACCCCGATCTATGAAGGCACCAATGGCATCCAGGCACTTGACCTCGTCGGACGGAAACTCAAAGTGGCCGGTGGCGAGCATTGCCAGGCGCTCCTGAACGATATGCAGCGATGGCTGGCCGTACTGAGCGAAGGTTCGTTTGCCAGCGAAGCGTCCATCTTGCAGATCGCGTTGGAAGAACTGCGCGACACCAGCACCCTGCTGAAGAAGGCGGGTGCTTGGGATGCGGCCGCTGCGGCGACCCCCTATCTGCGGCAATTCGCTCTTGTCCTGGGCGGCACCCTGCTGCTGGTCCAGGCATCTCACCGCATGGGCCGTGTCGCCGACGGGGCATCCGATTTGCCGGTCGAGCACTCGGGCATCAGCGTCGCCCGCTTCTTCGTGGGGCATCTGCTCCCGCAAGCGGCTGGCTTTGCCGCCAGCGTCCGGGCCGCAGGAGGACTTCTTGCCGGTCCGGCCGACACCCTCTTTCCATCCGAAGGATAGGCTATGGAGATTTACGGGCAAGATCGTCTTTATCACTGGCGCGGCAGCAGGCATCGGCCTTGCTGCCGCACAGGAATTCGCCCGCGAAGGGGCGATCGTCGTCGCCACAGATATTGACCCCGTTGCGCTGGATGTCGCGGCACAATCGATCAATCGGCAAGGTTATAGGGTCGAATGTCATCTGCAGGACGTGACCGACGAAGATCTCTGGCAGACGCTGTTTGATGATGTCATTGAGCGCCACGGGCGGATCGATGTTCTGGTCAACAACGCGGGTATCGGCATTCTTGCAGATGCCGAGAATTCTACCGTCGCGATCTGGCGCAAGACTATGGCAATCAACCTCGAGGCCATGTTCATTGGTCAACGCACAGCGATCCGCGCCATGAAGGAAACGGGTGGTGTGATCGTCAATATCGCGTCGATTGCCGCCAACGCCGGCGAGCCGCTGCTCGCCGCCTACAACGCCTCAAAGGGCGGGGTCGCACAATTGACCAAGGCCGCCGCTTTGCATTGCGCGCATGCGGGATACCCCATTCGCATAAACTCGCTCCATCCCGGCTATACCATTACAAAACTCGTGACTGACGCCATCGCTTCCCTGCCGGACGATGAAGGCGCGAGTTTCGCTGCCAGCGTGCTGTCAAAAACCCCCATGGGCCGGATGGCCGAAGTCGGCGAAATCGCCCGACCATTGCTATTCCTCGCCAGCGATGATGCGAGTTACATGACCGGTAGCGAACTGGTCGTTGACGGCGGGTATCTGGCAGCATGAGCGGCCCCCTTCCGCGCGATCCTGATCGAGAAAACAGGTGACACACAACAGGCCTCGTTCATGATGCTTGACGAGGATGCGCTGCCTCCCGGTAACGTCACCGTCCGCGTTGAAGCCTCCACGCTCAATTACAAGGACGGGCTGTTGCTCACCGGTGCGGTGCCGTTGATCCACACATTCCCGATGGTGCCCGGCATCGATCTCGCGGGCGTCGTCGAAAATAGCGACGATCCCCGCTGGGTGCCGGGTGACCGGGTGGTGGCCAATGGCTGGGGTCTGGGCGAACGCCATTGGGGCGGTTACGCCGAACGGGCCAGACTTGACGGCGACTGGCTGATCAGATGTCCAGACAGATTTAGTGCGACGCAGGCGATGGCAATCGGTACCGCCGGGTACACGGCGATGCTGTGCGTGCTGGCGCTCGATCGGCAGGGCGTCAAACCCGATTCCGGTGATATACTGGTGACCGGAGCCAGCGGCGGCGTCGGCAGCATCGCGATCTCATTGCTCGCCCGTCGGGGATATCGCGTGGTGGCCGCTACCGGGCGCGCCCAAGAAGAGACCTATTTGCGCGATCTGGGTGCAGCAGACATTATCGATAGGGCGGAATTCGCCTTGTCTGGCGCTCCGCTTCAGACAGAACGCTGGGCAGGCGCGATCGATACGGCCGGCAGCCAGACGCTTGCCAATATCTGCGCCTCGCTGCGTTATGGCGGCGTGGTCGCCGCGACCGGGATTGCGCAGGGAGTTGATTTCCCGGCGACCATGTACCCCTTCGCACTGCGGGGCATTACGATCTGCGGAATCGACAGCGTCATGGCGCCACGGGCACTGCGCGAAGCCGCTTGGTCTCGCTTGTCCGCAGAGCTGGATCTTGATCTGTTGGATCGCATGACGACGATCGTGTCTCTGGATCAGGTGATAGAACTGGGGCCTGCAATTCTCGCTGGCCGTACACGCGGACGCTTTGTCGTTGATATCCCATCGAAGGAGAAATGATGAGTTC
>JBDUBN010000614.1:0-1629 GCA_040004085.1 Novosphingobium sp. | reverse complement strand
ACCAGCCGCTTGGCATAGCCCCGGCGCGGCACCCAGCGGAACCAGCGCTGGTGGACCAGTCCATCATGCACCAGCGTATAGATCACCCCGTACAGCAGCACCCCCAGCCCGATCCACGTTCCCGGCTCCCACGCTGAGCTGCCGCGCACCAATGGGCTGCCGACGGCAAACATGCCGATGCTCAGCGCCGCGCCGACAATGGCAAAGCGGTCGTTCTTCTCGAAAAAGTTCTGATGCGGCTCATGATGATCGCGGTGCCAGCCCCAGCCAAACCCATGCATCACGTATTTGTGGCTGCTCCAGGCCACGAACTCCATGGCCAGCACACTGGCAAAAACGATCAGGCTGGCGGCGACATTGGACATGGCGGTGTCTTACCGCCAATCGCTCCCCTCTGCGACAATTTCTTACAATATCAGCGATCGGGGGAACTAATCGGTTTCTCTGCCGTTCATGTTTCTACCACTATCTATGAACGAGAGAGGCCACCCCGCTCAACAAACAAAAGGATTTCAACATGCGCAAGCTCAACACTTTTATCGCTCCGGCCATGTTCGCTGTGATGGCGCTGGGCGCCGCGTCACCGTCGATGGCGCAAGGCTATCCTGGACGCGACTATCCCGGCCAGCATGATCGCGGCCAATATGATCGCCACAATGATCGCCACAATGATCGCGGACGGGTAAATCAGGTCCGCGCCCAGATTGACCAGCTGCAGATGGCCGTAAATCGCAATGACGACCGCGACCGGATTTCGGAACGCGAAGCCCGCGGTCTGCGCAATGAGGTCCGCAACCTCCGTTTCCAGTTCCGCGATTTCAGCCGCGACGGCTTGTCCAACTGGGAATACCGCAAGCTTGAGGACCGGATCGACAACATCCGCACCCGCCTGCACGGCGAACGCCGTGATCGCAACGATCACCGCATGTAATGATCGGCGCGGGTGACCGCGTCTGATATACCGAAAGGGCGTCGCCGAATTGTCGGCGGCGCCCTTTCACCCTTGAGATTCGCACCGGGAGTGCCTAGGTCGGCGCATGGCCAGTAAACCCCGCACCCTTTACGAAAAGATCTGGGACGCTCACGTTGTCGAGCGCCGCGATGACGGCACCTGCCTGATCTATATCGACCGTCACCTCGTCCACGAAGTGACCAGCCCACAAGCGTTTGAGGCGTTGCGCGTATCTGGCCGCAAAGTGCGTCGCCCTGACCTGACCTTGGCGGTGCCGGACCACAACCTGCCCACGACGGCCCGGCTCGATAGCGCGGGCCACCGCCTGCCCATCGCGGACGCCGAAAGCGCGGCGCAGCTTGCCGCCTTGGAAGTGAACGCCCCCGCCGCCGGTATCCGCTATATCGGCGCGACCGATCTGGAGCAGGGCATTGTCCATGTTGTCGGCCCGGAACAGGGCTTTTCGCTGCCCGGTGCGACGATCGTTTGCGGCGATAGCCACACCTCCAGCCACGGCGGCCTTGGCGCGCTGGCGTTTGGTATTGGCACGTCCGAAGTCGAACACGTGCTGGCAACCCAAACGCTGATGCTGGCCCAATCAAAGACGATGGAAGTCCGCGTCGAGGGCGATCTTGGCCCCGGCATCACGCCAAAGGATCTGGCGCTGCACATTATCG
>JBDUBN010000204.1:0-5406 GCA_040004085.1 Novosphingobium sp. | reverse complement strand
CTTCGACAACAGCCCACAATACGACTCACCGTCGTCGGACACAGGGGCCATCCACATCATCCGTCTCGAGCTTGTCCCATTCGCCGCCCTCCCTCGATAGCTGGCGTCTTTACGAATCCCGCGACGCTGCAAGCCAGCACCGTCCGATCCGGTCGATCAGATCGAGAAGGCCAAAATGACCCCAACCACCTAATTGATTATGGGTCGCCATGGTCGTGACGACAGCATCGACTCCCACGCAACAGGAGATCAAACGGTGCCGCCCGACAATTTCAGCAAGTCTTATCCGCGCATTATTTCGCGAAGCAATCGGGACAGGCAAGGTTGGGACAACGCGCTGCACCATGCCGACGACCTGGTAAGCGCCAGCGCGACCGTGCGGGACGCGGTGGTGCTCTTCGATACCCGAAAACAGCTGGACACACCTGCCCTTGTCCGCTTGATGGGACTGCATCACGCGAGAACGCTTCGCGCAGGCGGCCCCATCGCCCTTCGTCCCTATTTACCCATGCGGTGCGAGACAATCCGTTCGCTTGGACATCTGCCGCAACCAACGCTGATTATTGCCTGCTGGGCCGATATGAAGATGCTGGATTTCGTGGACGGTCTGGCCAACGTCGCCGGGGTCGTAGTCATCCCGCTCTATGAGGATAGCGCTGATGACTGGGAAACACGCTGGTCCCCCTATATCGCTGGGCGCGAGGCAACCGCCGAGCCTGCGCCCCTGATCACGGACAGAACGGTCGAGCAGGCTCTGCTCGCCCTGACCAAAGAGGTGAACCTCGCAGAGGGCCTTGCGATCCGCTACGCCCGGGAAGAAGCCGAGACCACCTTGCGTATCCTGAGGGTGTTCGGTCACAGCCAGGATCCGGCGCGGATCAAGAACTGGGCCATCCGGCATGGCTGGCGCCCGCGCGATGCCGTTGCCCTGGCGGACATGGCGAAACGGATTCTGGAACAGAAAACAAAACCCAAGCAGGGAGCCGGGAGTAACCCGCAGCGCCGCTACGCGCGGTGGGTCGCAGCAGCGCAAAGCCGGTTCCAGGACATGTAATCACCAGGCCGCGATCGGATCTGGACGATTGAGGCGCATCCTTGCCAGATATGCGTAAGCGCGGGTTACTCGCGTTGCTCCCTTATGCTTGCGAAGCATCATGGAGTAACGCTGCCCCTTCTGCGAGCCGATCCCCCCACGCGAGCTCATCCTTCCACACCTGCGAAATACCACTGGCGCCATAGAGCGCGCCCGCGAGCTGCCCGGTGATCGCCGCCGTCGTGTCGGCATCTTCGCCAAGGTTGGCGGCAAGTAGCACAGCGTCAAGGTAATTGCCCGTGCGCCCCACACACCACATGGCGGCTTCAAGCGAATGCACGACATAGCCCGACGAGCCAATCCCATCGCGGTGCTTGCCGCGCCACGATCCTGCCATGATCCCCGGGATGGCCCCGGCATAGTGGCCGGAGCGCGGGCGCATGACCGCGCTGCGCGGTTGTCCGGCGATGGCATCGGCCAGTACCTCGGCATAAGCCACGCAGGCATCAACCGCCTCAGGCGCGCCGTGCGTGGTGCGGCTCTGGCGCGCGGCGACATCGCGCAGGGTCACGCGGTCCTGCCAGTGGCGGATGGCGACCGGGGCCAGCCGCATCAGGCTGCCGTTGCCCGCACTGCGCGGATTGGTTGAACCGGCGAAGGGATCACCCGACTGCTGCCAGCGGACCAGCGCATTGCGGGTGGTGATGCCGATGTCGAAGCAGCGCCCCGTGCAGGAATACGTGCCGTGCTCGTGCCAGCTGGTGAACCGTGCCATCAGATCGGCCTCATCAAGGCCGGGATGGGCGAGCAGGCTGTCCATCAGCGCCAGCGCCATGGCGGTGTCATCGGTCCACTGCCCGGGCTTGAGCTGGAACGGACCGCCACCGACCATGTCCTCAAGTCGCGGCCGGCTGTCGCGCGGGCTGAACTCGAAGGCGGTGCCTGTCGCATCGCCAATGGCCAGCCCGAGCATCGCGCCCAACGCCCGGTCCTCACAAGCATGATGTGCGGTGTCGGGCACTGGCTCGGCTATCGGCATCAGGTTCATCACATAGTCGAACTGTGCCGTGGTCTCGATCGCGCCGGGGCGAACGGCGCGCACCGCCTTGACCGCGTAAGCCGGATCCATGCCCAGTTCGATCAGCAGCCGCGAGGCTACCAATCCGGCGCGGCCCAGCCCGCCCTTGCAGTGCACAAGGACTTTGAACCCATCGCGCAGCATGGCCCGCAGTTCGGCGCCCGAAGCCTGCCACGTCTGTTCGAAGAGGCGGTCTGGAATGCTGGCATCGCGGATCGGCAGATAATACCAGATCATGTGACCGTCTTTCACCGCATTGCCCAGACGCGGCACGCCGAGGCGCTCCATCTCATGCTCTTCAATCAGCGTCACAAACGCCGCCGCATTCCAGCGGTCGATCATGGCAAAGTCGAGCTCGAGATCCCGGTCCCACGCGCCGGTCATCGCGCCGTTCTGCTTTTTGCCCGGACAGAAGGTCAGCCCGATTTTGCCAGAGCCCGCCGCAGGCTGGATTTCGGCGATCTGCAGCGGGTGGGAAATACTGGTGCGCATGGGGCAAGTTCCTTGGGTTCGGCCTGACCAAATCGGTCGCGCCTTCCCAAGCCATTGATCCATCGCTTGCGCCGATCTTCAACAACTATCTCACATTGTTCAATAATATTTCGATCACGCGGACGTTTTCCCGCCTTGCCGCGTAATCGCGAATGGTTGTTCTCGCGCTTCATACTGGCATCTGACCGCCCGGCAACGGCCCGAGCAGTCGTATGAGTGAGCTTGCCCGCATGACTTAGATGAGGGACGGTCCGGTAAGTCTGGTATTCGCGGTCAATCGGGGTTAGCCGCCATTTATCACAGTGCCATCTACGCGAATCGGGCGGTTTAGACCTTGCCTTGCCATTCTGCCTATTCGCGCGCTGCCTTAGGTATCAATTCTGTCCTTAACCCTTCGTTCGGTTCCTGCTTGCGTTACTCGTGCAACACAGTTCATACATCTGCAAGGCTGCGGGGGGATGGCATTGCGCTGTACTGTATTGATATTATTGGCATCCATGCTCAGCCCAGGTGTCGCATATGGTCAGGACACCGAAGTTAAGCTCGGTCCCGTGCCTGACTGGGCGGTTCCATCCCAGCTTATGTCTGTTCCCGAAAATGCCAGTGGGCTCGTGTTCGTGCGGCGCCAGGACACCCTGATCCACCTCGACGATCAGGGTGAGGCGCAATATCTGGGCTATCGCGTAAAAATCCTCCATTCGAATGCGCTGCAGCTTGGCAATGTATCGATCACCTGGAACCCTGCGTCCGGTGCGCCGACAGTCCACATCATCAAGATTTACCGTGGAGGCGAAAGTATCGATGTGCTGGGAAAGGTATCGTTTGAGATTTTGCGGCGCGAGGACCAGCTCGATGCAGCGAAGCTTGACGGATTTCTGACCGCAGTTCTGCGTGTTCCTGACTTGCGTGTCGGGGATGAACTGGAGGTCGGGCTAACGACCCGCGTGAACGATCCTACTCTGGGCAAGGACAGTGCTGGCTTGCTCATGCTGGTTCCCAATCCGTCGCCCGGACGTTACCGCTTTGGGCTGAGTTGGGTCGCAGGCCAACAGCCCAATATCAAGATCACCCCGGACATCGCGCCAATCGCAAAAAATGGCGAACGGACGCTCGAATTCCGGTTCGACAACCCCACGACACTGGTTGCCCCCAACAAGGCACCGGGCCGTTTTCAATGGCAGCGGATCGTTGAATACAGCGATTTTCCCGAATGGACGGCGATTTCTCAACGCTTTGCCGCGCTGTATGCCAAGGCGGCAAGACTGAACGATGGCTCACCGCTCAAGCAAGAGGCCGGACGCATTGCGGCAGCCCATGCAAGCCCGTTCGATCGCGCCAGCGCCGCCCTGAAACTGGTGCAGCAGGACGTGCGCTATGTGTACGTCGGCCTTAACAATGGAAACCTGACTCCGGCTACAGCAGACGAAACCTGGGCGCGTCGATATGGCGATTGCAAAGGCAAAACAGCCTTGCTGCTCGCATTGCTGGCCGAGCTGGGCATCGAAGGGGAGCCGGTGCTGGTCAACAGTGCCGGGAACGACGATGGCCTTGACGAGCGATTGCCCAGTCCGAGAATGTTTGATCATGTGTTCGTGCGCGCACGGATCAATGGCGCGATCTATTATCTGGATGGTACGTTGCCGCCGGTAGTGCCGCCCGGAAAATCGCCAGTATTTCCCGTAAGATGGATACTGCCGCTGACCAATGGCGGAAATTCGATAGAACACCTTGAATGGTCACCGCCCAAAAATCCTGATGAAATCAAGCTGTTTGAAATTGACGCGACCAAGGGCTTCACTGAACCAGCCCACATCACCAGTACCAGCATTGTTAGAGGCATTCCGGGTCTGCAACAACAAATTCAGTTTTCAGGGCTGGCACCGGGCGAGTTGTTGAACGGTGCGCGCCAGAACTGGATCGGCGACACTTGGCAGACAATTGACAATGTCCAGTGGCGTTTCGATCAAAGGGCGCAGGCAAGTGTGCTCACGATCAGCGGCACGGGCAAGATCGACTGGGATGATGATGGCGATGGCGCCCGGTCACTCGCGCTCCCCGGCGGCGGCTTTAGTCCGCCCGAGCGGCGGGTGCGGGCAGCCGATCAAAACCAGAGTATGCCCTTTTACAACAAGCCAGAATTTAGTTGCTATGTAACGACGGTGAGACTCCCCGCCACCACGAGGTCAAAGCAATGGTCGTCCAAACCAGAGTATGATGCCCACATTTTCGGGCAAAATTACTACCGTGCCTTTGACCTGCGCGCCGGTACGATTCGCATGATTCGCGGTTTTCGCGTTGAACAGCAAGAAATCGATGCTGCCACCGCGCGACGGGACAATGATCGCATTGCTGCTTTCGACAACAGCATGGCCTGGATATATTTTGCCCCGGCAGGTCAGGGCACGCCCGTCGGCAGTGGCAAGAATGTGCCAGCCACATATGATACCGACTGGACTGTCGACAATGTTCCTTGCCTGTCAACGGCTGCCCGCGACAAGCCTGTAGCTGCTCCCAATCGCTAAAGTATATGGCGCGAGATGACGCGGAAGGTGGCTTCGCCCCCTTTTCCGGGGTGCTACTAATTGGAGGAAATTACGTGAAATTTGCCAAAATGGCGCTGGTTGCGATAACGATCTTGGCCTACGCTCACACGGCATCCGCAAAGGATCGTGCGTCCGCTCCTATACCTGTCGGGTCGCCCGGCGACTGGATCGGTACTGGCGACTATCCTTCGGCTGCTTTGCTGTTCAACATGACCGGCACTACCTCGTTCAGGCTTGCCGTTGATATGACTGGCAAGCCC
>JBDUBN010000203.1:0-5408 GCA_040004085.1 Novosphingobium sp. | reverse complement strand
TCCCCGCGCGCATCAGTGCCCCGCTGGCGACGACTTGCGCCACCGGCACGGCCAATCCCAGCGCGCAGGGGCAAGTGATGATCAGCACGGCGATGGCGATAACCAGCGATTGATGCACGCCTACGCCCGCGATCATCCAACCGGCAAAGCTGAGCGCCGCGAGCGTATGGACGGCGGGCGCATAGAGCCGCGACGCCCGGTCGGCGATCCGCACATAGCGTGAGCGGGCCTGCCCCGCCGCGTCCATCAGTTGCGCGATTTCGGCCAATGCAGTGTCAGTGCCGCTGGCCGAAACCCGGATGTCGACGGGCGCGTCAAGGTTCAGCGTTCCGGCCAGCACCGTGTCGCCCACTCCGGCAGCAACGGCCGCGCTTTCGCCCGTCAGCAGCGACAGGTCGAACCGGCTCGATCCGGCGATAATCTCCCCATCGGCGGCCAGTCGTTCTCCGGCAGCCACGCGCAGCCGCATCGCGGGAACGATCTGGGAGGATGGCAGCCACTGCACCGCGCCGTCCGTCGCCACGACCATCGCGCCGGGCGCCGCTTGCCGCAGCAATGCATCCACCCCCGCCCGCGCCCGGTCTCGCATCGCGGCGTCCAGTGCGCGTCCGGCCAGCAGGAACAGCAGCAGCATCAAGGTGCCGTCAAACCACGTGTCCGACCCGCCGGTCACCGTTTCGTACAGGCTGAGGCACGTGGCCAGTGTCACGCCAATGGTGATCGGCACGTCCATATTGGTCCTGCCCCGCTTGACCGCTCCCCATGCCGACGCAAAAAACGGACGCCCGGCGAAGACGATGGCGGGCACGCCGATTAATGCCGAAATCCAGTGGAACATTTCGCGCGTCGGACCGCCAGCACCCGACCAGATGCTGACCGACAGCAGCATGACGTTCATCGCGGCAAACCCCGCCACCGCTAGCGGAGCGAGCAAGGGTCGAACGGCGGACACCGCAGGCGCCGCCGAGTCTTCGCGTAACTGGGCAGCAAAGCCGACAACGGCGAGAGCCTCAACCATTTCAGGCAGTGTCAGCGCGGGGTCATGATCAACGCGCACCTGCCGGGAGGTAAGGTTCACCCGCGCCGCCCCCACGCCGGGCAAGGCGGAAAGCGCGCGCTCGACTTTGCCCATGCAGCCCGCACAGTGCATGGCGGGCACGATGAACGTGGTGTGCTGGGGGGCCTTTGCGGTCGAAAGGGCGAGTGCTGTCATGCCACGTCAATCTCGCTGCGCCATGTGCGGGGTCCGGCTTGGGCTGTGAGGCGGAGTCGCCAGCGCTCCTTTGGCAGGGGCTTGACCGAAATGAAGCTACCATCAGCTTGGCGGGCAAAGGTCAAATCCCGATCGGGGATGGTGCCAAGCGGATGCCGCGCCACGGCGGTCAGCGTGATGCCTGCCAGATCGGTCATCGATGCCGGGGTTTTGGTCAGCACAATTCGCACCCGGCCATCGCTTTCGCGCGAAGACTGTGCCTGCCAGCCGAGCGCCTTTTCCTTCGCCGCTTCGTCCAGCCAGCGGTTGAAATGCTCGCTGGCGACATAGCTGTTTTCAACCACAACCCCGCCAAATGTCGTGACAGCAAAGCGCGCCATCATGAAATTGACGACAATGACTATCGCGAAAAAGCTGACGAGGATGGCGGTCATGTGCCAGCCGGTGAAGCGGCGAATTCTGGTCGCGGTCATTCATCGTCTCCGTCGTCGGCTGTGGGCGAGTCAAATCGGGTTTCGTGACTGTCTGACCCGCCCTCGGCATCCAGCGCGCGCAGATTGAAGTGGAAATTGTGCGGGGTGGTCCCGGCGGGGGCGAGGACATAGACCCGTAGCGCAGCGACCTGATCGGGCGCCACCGTCACCCGCAATTCGCGCGCTGCGCGTTCGCGCGGCATATCGTCGGACCACATCTTTGCACCATCGATCCCGGCAAGCGACACCATCATCGACCGAGGCCGGGCTTCCATGTTGCGCAGTTTCAGCGTGTAGGCGTTGCGGATGGCGCCGTCGCTCATCAGCATGAACGAAGGGTTGCGGTCCTTGGCGGCCGACAGATCAAGGTGCTGGCGCATGCCGAGCGAGAACAGCATGGCGAGGCCGATGCCGCTCCAGACGCCGAGATAAACCAGCGTTCGAGGGTGGAATATGGTTCTGACCAGCGATTGGGCCGTCCCTCCGGCAGCTTCGCGCTCGTTTTTTTCCAGCGTGCAATAATCGATCAAGCCGCGCGGGCGACCGGTCTGCGCCATGACACTGTCGCAGGCATCGATGCACAGCGCGCAGGTAATGCAGCCGATCTGCGGCCCCTCGCGGATGTCGATCCCGGTCGGGCAGACCGCCACGCACTGCATGCAATCGATACAATCGCCGAGCGGGTTGACAGACTTTTTCGCATCCTTGACACTGCCGCGAGGCTCGCCGCGCCAGTCCTTGTAAGTCACGAGCAGCGATTTTTCGTCGAGCATCGCCGACTGAATGCGCGGCCACGGGCACATGTAGATGCAGAACTGTTCGCGCATGAAACCGCCGAGCACGAACGTGGTCGCGGTCAGCACGGCGACCGTAACATACGCCACCGAGGCGGCCTGTCCGCTCCAGAAGTCGTGGGTCAGCGTTGGCGCGTCGGCAAAGTACATGATCCATGCGCCGCCGGTCCAGAAGCTGATCGTCAGGTATATGCTCCACTTGAGCAGCCGCCGCCCCAGCTTCGCCGGTCCCCACGGCGCGGCTTGCAGTCGCATCTGGGCGTTGCGATCGCCATCGATCAAGCGGTCGACATGCTGGAACAGATCAGTCCACACCGTCTGCGGGCAGGCATAACCGCACCACGCCCGGCCGACCGCGCTGGTCACCAGAAACAGGCCGATGCCCGCCATGATCAGCAGTCCGGCGACGAAATAGAACTCGTGCGGCCAGATTTCGATGCTGAACATGAAGAACCGGCGGTGCGCCAGATCGACCAGCACTGCCTGACCCGGAACATAAGGCCCGCGATTCCAACGCAGCCACGGCGTGATGTAATAGACCGCCAAGGTCAGCACCATCACCAGCCACTTGAAGCGCCGGAACTTGCCACTAACCGCCTTGGGAAAGACCGATTTGCGCTTTTCGAAGAAGTCGCCAAGCGACCCCGGCGCTGGCGGAACGCTGGATGTAACCTCCGTGGTCAGTTTAGTGAGCGGCATCGACCTTCACTTCCGCAATCGGGACTGGCGCAACCGGCGCTGGCACTTCCATGAACTTTTCGCCGCCGCCGAGCGAATGGACATAGGCCGCCAGCATCTTGATCGTCGCCGGATCAAGCCGCTTGCCCCATGCCGGCATGACCCCGGCGTGGGCATTGGTGACGCTGGCGGCGATGTTTTCGTGACTGCCGCCGTAAAGCCAGATCGCATCGGCCAGATTGGGCGCGCCGAACTGGCGGTTGCCGGTCCCGGCCGGACCGTGACAAACCGCGCAGTTGTCGGCGAACAGCTTGGCACCGCGCTGCGCCGCCGCGCTGGCCGGTTCGCGGTGGGACAGGGTGCCGACAAAGCTGGCGACGTCGCCAACTTGCGCCGGGGCAAGGATGCCGTCCCGTCCGAATGACGGCATCAGGCTGTTGCGAGTCAGGTCCTCACCGGACTGACGGACGCCGTGCGTGATAGTGTACTCGATAGTCTTGAGGTCGCCGCCCCACAGCCAATCGTCGTCGTTGAGGTTGGGATAGCCCTTGCTGCCCGCCGCGCCCGATCCGTGGCACTGCACACAATTGACCCGGAACGCCGCACGCCCGCCTGCAACTGCCGCTTTCATCAAGTCGCTGTTTCCGGGCAGACGCTCAATCGGCGTGCCTGCCAGCGTCGCGATCAGTGAGGCGCGCTGGGCGCTCGCCGCTTTCATCTCACGATCAAGCTGACCCCGGCTTGTCCAGCCCAACATGCCCTGTGTGCCGTGTGACAGCAGCGGAATAGCTGGATAAGCAATGACATAGCCAACCGCAAACACGATGCACAGAAAGAACGTGATCAGCCACCAGCGCGGCATCGGGGTGTCGAGTTCCTCGATCCCGTCCCAGACGTGGCCGACCGTGGCCGTGCCGGTGGGCTCGTCAATGCGTTTGTTAGTCGTCATGATCGTCACCCTTGAAAATCATCGTCGCCGCATCGTCGTTGGCCCGGTGCGCGCCGGGACGGAATGGCCAGAGCGCCAGCACCAGAAACACCGCGCCCATCGCCACCAGCCCCCAACTGTCAGCCAAGTGCCGCAGGGTTTCATAGGTCGAATGAGTCACGCTAATCGAAAGGTTCACCGGCCCTTCTCCCGCGCCAGTTCTTCCTGACCGGCGGCGCTATCAACATCGACAAGTGTGCCGAGCATCTGCAGGTACGCGACCAGCGCGTCCATTTCGGTCAGCCGCTTGGGATCGCCATCAAAATCGCGCGCCTGCGCCTTGGGATAGCGGCGCAGGAGGTCGGTGGAATCGGCATCGGGATCGGCCTGAACGCGCAAGTCCTCATCGGCCCTGGCGATATCATCCTTCGAATATGGCACGCCGGTCAGGTTCAGCGCGTGCAGTTCCCCGCTCATATTGGGCCGGTTCAGATCGCGATTGGACAGGAAAGCGTAAGTCGGCATCACAGATTCCGGCACCACTGCACGCGGATCGGTCAGATGCTGGACGTGCCATTCGTCCGAGTAACGCTTACCCACGCGCGCCAGATCCGGCCCGGTGCGCTTTGAGCCCCACTGGAACGGATGGTCGTACATGCTCTCGGCCGCCAGACTGTAATGGCCGTAACGCTCAACCTCGTCGCGGAAGGGCCGGATCATCTGGCTGTGGCAGACATAGCAGCCCTCGCGCACATAGATGTCGCGGCCGGCCTGTTCCAGCGGAGTGTAGGGCCGCATGCCCTTGACCTTCTCGACCGTGTTGTCGATCCAGAACAAGGGCGCGATTTCCACGATCCCGCCGATGATCACCGCGACGAAAGCGGCCAGCGCCAGCAGGCTGATGTTGCGTTCCAGTGTTTTGTGCCGCTCTGCGAATGAAGTCATGGCAACAGTCCTTTATTCGGCAGGAACAGCAACGGGGACGGGAACCAGCGGGCGGTCGGCCTCAGCGTTATGCGGCGTTTCGCCCAGCGGCACCTCGTCACGCAGCTTGCCCACGATGGTCAGCCAGACGTTGGCGGTCATGATCGTTGCTCCGGCCAGATAGAGCAGGCCGCCAAAAGCGCGCAGGATGTACATCGGGTGCAGCGCGGCCACAGTTTCGGCAAAGGTGTTCACCAGATAGCCGTCGGCCCCGTATTCACGCCACATCAGGCCTTGGGTGATCCCGGCGACCCACATAGACGAGGCGTAGAAAACGATGCCAACGGTCGCCAGCCAGAAGTGCCAGTTAACCCAGCGCAGGCTGTACATCCGCTCCC
>JBDUBN010000202.1:0-5413 GCA_040004085.1 Novosphingobium sp. | reverse complement strand
TCCAGCTTGATCCAGTTGTACTGGATGTTCTGCCGAGTGGTGAAGTGGCCATAGCCGCGATCATACTTGTCCGCGATGTCGCCCAACACGCGCATCTGCGCCGAATTCAGCGTTCCATAGGGGATCGCCACGCGCAGCATATAGGCGTGCAATTGCAGGTAGAGGCCGTTCATCAGCCGCAGCGGCCGGAACTGTTCCTCGGTCATGCTGCCATCAAGACGGCGGCGGACCTGATCGCGGAAATCGGCGACGCGGGCATCGACCATGGTCTGGTCGTAAGTGTCATACTGGTACATCAGATCACCCAGTTGCCGACTTCGCGGTCAGCAGGCTTGAGGGAAAGGTCAGGGCGGACAGTCGGCCCACTGGCGCGAATCTGTTCCTTGATATGCAGGGGGCGGACGCCAGCAGCGGTCTTTTCGCCGTCAACGACATAGGCGCCGGTGACGTTTTGCAGCGCCTGTTCGCGGGCGATAATCGCTTCACCGTGATCGCCTGCATCAACCGCGTCTTCGACGTGTAGTGACCAGTTGCTGCCGTCCCACCAGGTGACAGCCCCCGATTTCAGGTCATTTCCGGTAAGAATCTTCACTTGGTTACCTCCAGCGCCAACGCGCGTAATACTGTTTCGCCGCGCGCTGCCACTTCGCCAATGACGATGAGCGCGGGGCTTTTCACTGAATTTTCCTTCACCAGCGCGGCGAGTCCCGCCAGCGGGCTGCGCAGCACGCGCATATCGGATCGCGTGGCCTTTTCAATCACCGCGACCGCCATTGTGGGCGAAAGTCCGTCGGCGATGAGCTTTTCGGCAATCGCCTCTGCCGAAGCGAGGCCCATGTAGATCACCAGTGTGCGTCCGCGCCCCGCAAGGCCCGACCAGTCCTGCTCTGTCAGGCCCTTGCACTGGCCCGCCACGAAGCTGACAATGCTGGCGCTGTCGCGGTGGGTCAGCGGGATTTGCGCCGCCGCCGCCGCACCAAGCGCCGCGCTAACGCCGGGGACGACCTCGACGCGAACGCCAGCCGAACGGCAAGCTTCAGCCTCTTCGCCGCCGCGCCCGAAAATGAACGGATCGCCGCCCTTCAGCCGCACGACATCGCGGCCCGCCAGCGCCTCACGCACCAGCAGCGCGTTGATCTGGTCCTGCGCCATAGTGTGACGCGAGCGGCTTTTGGCGACCGAAATCAATTCGGCGTCGGGCTTGGCCAGCGCCAGAATTGCCGGATCGACCAGACCGTCGTGCACGATCAGACCCGCCGACGCGATCAGCCGCGCGGCGCGCAGGGTCAGCAGGTCAGGATCGCCGGGGCCTGCGCCGACCAGCCAAACGGTTCCAGCAGAAGGTGAAATTGCGTTCATTGCGCCCCTTTGGCAAAGGAATGCGCAAGGCGCGAGTCAGAATGGCTTTACCGCCGGTAAGGAAAATTATGAGGCGGCGATTCCTGCAGGCTTTGGAACAGCAGCTGGCGCAGATTGCGGCCATTCCTTGATATGCAATTCGCGCTGCGGAAATGGGATGGCGATGCCGTGAGTTTGAAAACTGGCCCACACGGCCTTGAGCAGATCGGAACGCAAATTGCCCAAGCCCTCTTCCGGATCACCAATCCACAGCTGAATTTCGAACAGAACGGCATTTTCGCCAAACGCCATCAGCCACACCGCCGGTTCGTGATTGCTGAGCATGCGCGGCAGTTTGCGCGCTTCGGTCAGCAGCAGGCGTTCGACGAGTTCAAGATCGCTGCCATAGGCGACACTGATAGGCACTTTTACGCGCACGTCGCGCGAACTGTAGGACCAGTTTTCCACCTGGCTGGTCATCAGGTGTTCGTTCGGGATCAGGTATTCAATTCGGTCCCGCGTGATCACCGATACCGCGCGAATGCCGATGCGATTGACTTGGCCGACCGTGCGCGCAGTTCCCTCGCCGACCGATATGACGTCGCCCGGCTTGATAGATCGGTCCATCAACAGGATGATGCCGGAAATCAGGTTGCCGAAGGTTTTTTGCAGACCGAAGCCGACGGCAAGGCCGAATGCGCCGGAGAACACCGCCAGCGCACTCATGCTGATGCCCAGCACGTCGATGGCCATGAAGATCAGCAGAATCCACATGCCCAGACTGACCAGCTTTTCGCCCAGCACCTGCTGCGTCGCGTCCAGCCGGTGCATGCGGCGAAAGGTGCGGCGGATGGCGATGCCAGACAGGCGCCCCATGGCGATCACCCCGACCGCGACGGTTAGCACCACCAGGGCGTGGTATACCGATACCCGGTAAGCGCCGACGTCAAAGCCCAGGCTGTCAAGCCAGTTCACAGTGCCGCTCACGGAATCTTTGAATGTCATGCAGCGTTCCAGGCGGCCAGACCGCGTTCCAGATCGGCGATCAGGTCGCCCGCGTCCTCTAGCCCGATGGACAGGCGCGCGCCAAAGCAGTCGGCGCGGTTGCTGCCGGGCAGGGGCCATGCGGTTGCGCTGCGGCTGCCGGCGGGTTCCAGCGGGGTGACCAGACTTTCAAAGCCGCCCCAGCTATAACCAATGCCGAACAGGTCCAGCGCATCGATAAACGCATTGCGCGCAGGCGCGGTTTTACCATTCAGAACAAAGCTGAACAGCCCGCAGCCGCCGGTAAAATCGCGCTGCCACAGCTCATGCCCTGGCGATCCGGGAAGCATCGGGCAGAGGACGGAGGCGACTTCGGGGCGGGCGGATAGCCAGCGGGCGATGGCCAGCGCGCTTTCGGCTTCATGGCGCAACCGCACGCCCATCGTGCGCAGCCCGCGCAGGGCCAGCGCGGCGTCGTCTGGTGCGACAACTTGGCCGAGCAGTTGCGCGGTGCGGCGCAGTTTGGCATACCACTCCGCCCCGGCAGAGGCGCTGCCCATCATCAGGTCGGAATGGCCGCCAATGTGCTTGGTCAGCGACATGACAGAGATGTCAGCACCGTGGGTCAGCGCGGCAAAGCCAAGCGGGCTGGCCCAGGTATTATCAAGGATCGAGGTGACGCCACGTTCCTTCGCCGCCGCACACAGGGCGGGTGTGTCGCAGACTTCCATCGTCAGGCTGCCCGGCGATTCAAGCAGTACCGCGCGCGTCCGGTCGCAGATCGCGGCGGCGAATGCGGCGGGGTCCATTGGATCGAACCAGCGGGTTTCGATACCGAATTGCTTGAGGAAACCGTTAGCCATCACCCGGCTGGGCTCATAGGCGTTGTCGCTCATCAGCAAGATATCACCCGGTCGCAATGCCGCCAGCAGCGTCCCGGCAATCGCGGCCACGCCCGACGGATAGAGCATTGTGCCCGCCGCGCCTGGTTCCAGTTCGGTCAGCGCCTCGGCCAGCGCCCACTGGGTCGGCGCGCCTCGGCGGCCATAGTAAAACCGGCCGTCCTCATTGCGCTTTGGCCCCTCAGCCAGCGCGGCGGTGTTTGGATAAAGGTGCGTGCTGGCCCGCCAAACCGGCGGATTGACCACGGCTCCGGGTTGGCCGGGGGTGCCGGTCCATTCCTTGCGCCTGCCTGCGCGGGTCAGTTTGGTTGCAGGAGCGAAATCGTCTGAATCGCCACCGCTAAAATCTGGAGAATCAGTCACGAAACTGCTGGCACTGCCGCACCCAGCGCCTTTGGCATGGCGGGGTCAGCGCCCCATTCGGTCCAGCTGCCGTCATAAAGCGAGACATCGTCCTTGCCGATCAGGTGCAGGGCAAAGGCCAGGGCACAGGCGGTGATGCCGCTGCCGCACGAGGTGATCAGCGGACGGTTCAGATCGACGCCAGCATTGGTGAACGCAGCACGGATGCCAGCCTGATCCTTCCAAGTGCCATCGGGGTTGAACAGCGTTGAATAAGGGACGTTCATTGCACAAGGGATATGGCCGCTGGCGATTCCGGGCCGGGTTTCCGGCTCTGCCCCGGTAAAGCGGCCCGGCCCGCGCGCATCGACCAGTTGCTCATCCTGACTGCTGATATTGGCGAACACCCGCTCTTTGGCGCGCAGTCTGGCCGCGTCGGACCACACGGTGAAATGACGGTGGCGCAGCTTTTCAATGCCCGTAGCCAAAGGCCGACCCTCAGCCTTCCACTTGGCGATGCCGCCATCCAGAATGGCAACGTTTTCAGCGCCAAACAGCTTGAACATGAACCATGCGCGGGCAGAGGATTTTACCGCGCTGTCATCATACAGCACAATTCGGCTGCCATCGCCCAGCCCAAGAGCTTGCATTCGGCTGGCGAATTTGGATGCGGAGGGCAGGGTGTTTTCGATGGGAGCCCGCGTATCGACCAGTTCCTCAAGGGCCATAAACACCGCGCCCGGAATATGACCAAGCGCATATTCGGCATGCGCATCGCGCCGAGCGTCGGGCAAATGCCGCGTCGCATCGACGATTCGCAAGTCGCAAGCGCCAATTTCATTGGCGAGCCACTCGGTAGTGACAAGGCTGTCCATAGGCACCGCGTCCTCCTCTACGCTGCGACTGCGAAGAGCTTAGACCACTGAACTGAGCCCCGTCGAGGGGAGAAGTGCGGTTTTGCAGAATTTAACGGCATGATGGTGTCGCTTGTATGCATCGCTTGAATGCTGGGCAAGTTCGCGGCATTGCGGAAACATGAGCGATACTCCACCCAACCTGAACCCACGCTATCTCGGCCAGAACAGCGCGCTGCCTGCCTCTCCAGAGGCGGCGGCGCTCGATTATGTCCCCAATCCGAGGGCCGGTTCACTGTATCTGGTACGCTTCGCCGCGCCGGAATTCACCTCGCTGTGTCCGGTGACCGGCCAGCCCGATTTCGCGCATCTGGTGATCGATTATGCGCCGGGCAGCACCATCGTCGAGTCGAAAAGCCTGAAACTGTTCCTCGGATCGTTCCGCAATCACGCCGGATTTCATGAGGATGTGACCGTCGGCATCGGCCAGCGCCTGTTCGAGGAAATGGCCCCCCGCTGGCTCCGCATCGGCGGCTATTGGTACCCGCGCGGCGGTATCCCGATCGACGTGTTCTGGCAGTCCGGCCCGCCGCCAGAGGGGCTGTGGGTGCCCGATCAGGGGGTCCAATCATACCGTGGGCGGGGGTGAGAAGCACCTCCTCTTCAGGGGAGGGTTATCGAATATGGCTCTGCTCCAACAACTTCCGTCATCCTGAACTTGTTTCAGGACCCATTTCTCGGTTCGCCCCACCTTTGTTGAGTAAGAGCGACCTTGCGGCAAACTGCTGCCCAGAACGGTGGCTTCGATCAAACGGCCCGATGGGTCCTGAAACAAGTTCAGGATGACGATGAGGGATGCGTGATTGAAGAAGAGTGGGCTGAATGCGGGCTTATTCCGTCCGTTCGATCCTCGCCAGCACCGTGCCTTCGCTGACCTGACCGCCTTCGCCGGCGTTTAGCTCGGCGACAGTGCCATCAAACGGCGCGGTCAAG
>JBDUBN010000201.1:0-5414 GCA_040004085.1 Novosphingobium sp. | reverse complement strand
ACGTCAGCAGCGGATTGCCGGGCCTCAAGGCGCTGGGCGTAACCGCCCGCCCGCTGAGCCTGTTTCTTGATCGCTGGATGGTGCGCTTTCGCAAACATGGCCGCTTTGGTGACCGGCCCGGGCTGGCCGGTTAAGCGTTCACGTCCGCGTAATGGCTGGGCGGTTGGATCACGTCCATGCGCTCGGCCAGCAGGGGCCGGAAACTGGGGCGGCTTTTGAACACCGAGTACCAGCCGCGCGCCTGTTCATGGCCTGACCAGTCCAGCCCGCCGAGGTAATCGGCGACGGAAATCTGCGCGGCGGCGGCAAGGTCGGCCAGGCTCATGGTATTACCCGCCAACCAAGGCCGGTTATCGATCAGGTAATCGATGTAATACAGGTGTTCGTGCGCCAGCTTCATCGCTTCACGGAGAACGCGGGAATCGGGCGACTGGCGGTAGTACAGTCGCTTTTTCATCCGTTCGTGCAGCAGCGGCCCAGTGACATCGCCGAAGAAATTCTCGTCAAACAAGGCCACCAGCCGCCGGATTTCAGCGCGGTTGGCGGCGCTGCCGTTGATCATCGGGTTCTTGTCGACCGTTTCCTCAAAATACTCGCAGATCGCCCGACTATCCATCAGGGTCAGATCCTTGCTCTCATCGCGCAGCACAGGGGTACGCCCGGCCGCATTCAGCTTGAGGAATTCGTCATTGCCCTCCCACGGGCTTTCGCGCCGCAGATCATAGCCGACGCCCTTTTCGGACAGGAGCAAGCGCACCTTGCGGCTGAACGGGCAGAGGGGGAATTGGTAAAGTTGCCACATGGGCTGTTTCCATGCCGCAAGCAGGCGGGCAGGTCCACCGGGCGAAGCGCGATTTTTCGGTGCAAAACAGTTTGGGGCGGAGGTTTTGGTTCGCGCAGAGACGCGGAGGAGAGCAGAGGATGCAGAGGAGCATGGCTCAGCAGGATTTCCTGTTCAAAATAGGGGACGGCGCGAAATTGAAGGGCTTCGCCCAGCGAACAGACTTCTCTGCGTCCCCTGCTCTCCTCCGCGTCTCTGCGCGAAACCCCCTATACCTAACGCGAAATCAGGAAAATCGCGTGTTCCGCCCGCAAGTTGGCCGCAGAGGCGCTGCGCTGCCGGTCACCCGACAGGAACCACGCCTGTTCCACCGTGATCCCGCGCGCAGTCACATGATCGCGGAAGTCTTCGATGGTCAGGTGGTGAATGTTGGGAGTCTCATACCACGGTACCGGCAGCAGCCGCGTCACCGGCATCCGCCCGCCAAACAGCAGCGAAAGCCGCACGCCCCAGTGCGCAAAGTTGGGAAAGCTGACAAACGCCTTGCGGCCAACGCGCAGCAGTTCGTCCAGCACTTTGTCGGGCCGGTGCGTGGTCTGAAGCGTCTGGCTGAGGATGGCGTAATCGAACGCCGCATCGGGATAGATCGCCAGATCGCTGTCCGCATCGCCCTGAATGACGGACAATCCGCGCGCCACGCAGGCCGCGACGTTGGCGGAATCGATCTCCATGCCACGCGCATCGCAGCCGTGGTCATCGCGCAATGCCGCCAGCAAAGCGCCATCGCCGCAGCCGACATCGAGCACCCGCGACCCCGCCGCAACGTTTTGTGCAATTAACGCGAGGTCAGTGCGCAAGGGGGAGCGGATCGTGCTCATTGATCGAGGAACCCGGCCACGACCTGGTCGAGCGATGGCACATCGAGCAGGAAACTGTCATGGCCATAAGGCGAGGCCAGTTCGACAAAGCTGACCGGCGCTCCCGCAGCGTTCAGGGCATGGGCGATCTTGCGCGATTCGACCGTCGGGTACAGCCAGTCGGTATCGAAACTGACCAGACAGAACCGCGCCTTGGACCCTGCGAAGGCATCGGCCAACCGCCCGCCGTGCTCGTCGGTCAGATCAAAATAGCTCATGGCGCGGGTGATATAGAGGTAGCTGTTGGCGTCAAACCGTTCGGTAAAGCTGACACCCTGATAGCGCAGATAGCTTTCCACCTGAAAATCGGCGTCAAAGCCAAAGCTCTTTTCGGCGCGATCCTGCAGGCGGCGACCGAACTTTTCGCTCAGCGTTTCCTCCGAAAGATAGGTGATGTGCGCCGCCATACGGGCGACGGAAAGCCCCGCGTCAGGCGACTTGCCGGTGCCGTAATACGCTCCGCCCTGCCAGTTCGGGTCAGCCATGATCGCTTGGCGGCCCAGTTCCTGAAAGGCGATATTCTGCACCGGCATCGCGGCGGTGGCGGCGATGGCGAGCACCCGCTCGGCCCGGTCCGGCCAGTTCGCTGCAAGACTGAGCGCCTGCATCCCGCCCATCGATCCGCCGACCACGCCGTGCAACCGGTCAATCCCCAGATGATCCACCAACACCAGATGCGCGCGCACCATGTCGCGGATCGTCAGCACCGGAAAGCGCATGGCATAAGGCTGACCATCAGACGCAAGACTGGCCGGACCGGTCGATCCCATGCAACTGCCCAGCACATTGGCGCAGATGACGAAAAAACGGTTGGTATCGATCGGCAGGCCGGGGCCGACGATCCGGTTCCACCAGCCGGGCTTGCCGGTAATCGGGTGGACGCTGGCCAAATATTGATCGCCGGTAGTGGCGTGGCAGACCATCACCGCGTTGTCCTTTGCGGGGGACAGCGTGCCGTATGTTTCATAGGCGATGCGCACACCATCAAGCGACTGGCCGCAATCAAGCGGCAGCGGCTCGGCAAGGTCCAGCACGTGGCTGGCGGTGATGATCAGGGCAGTAGCCATGGGCAATCGATTGGCGGCTGCGTGATTCCAAGTCAATGGGGCGGGGTGGCAATCGGCCGCCATAATGCTAAAGGCCGCCACCATGACCAGCGCCCCAACCCCCAAGCCATGGATCAGCGCGATCCACGCCTATGTCCCCGGCAAATCGTCCGGTGTGGATGGCCGCCCGCTGATCAAGCTGTCGGCGAACGAAAACCCGCTCGGCACCAGCCCTTTGGCGCTGGCGGCGCGGGCTGAGGCGGCGGACCCGTGCCGCTATCCCGATCCGGACAGCAAGGCCCTGCGCGCCGCCATCGGCGAAGTGCACGGGATTGATCCCGCGCGGATTGTCATGGGCACCGGCTCTGACGAACTGCTCAATCTGGCGGCGCAGGCCTATGCCGCCGTCGGCGATGAGGTGATTTACGTCCGCTATGGCTTTTCGGTCTACGACATCGCCGCGCGGCGATGTGGGGCCGAACCGATTGTCGCGCCAGATGCTGATTACGGCACCGATGTTGCCGCATTGCTCGCCTTGGTGACGCCCAAAACCCGCGTGGTGTTCATCGCCAACCCCAACAACCCGACCGGCAGCTTCCTGCCCGGCGGAGAGATTGCGCGCCTGCACGCCGCGCTGCCCGCCGATGTGCTGCTGGTGCTCGATCAGGCTTACGGCGAATATGTCGCGGCGGAAGACGACGATGGCGGACTGGCATTGGCCGAAGCCCACAGCAACGTACTGGTAACGCGCACGTTCTCGAAGATTTACGGGCTGGCGGGCGAGCGGATCGGCTGGGGCACCGGCGCGCAGGAGATTATCGACACTCTGGCGCGCATTCGCGGACCGTTCAACATTTCCAACACCGGACAGGCGATGGCGCTGGCTGCAGTGCACGATCAGCAGTTTGTCGAACACGCCCGCGACCACAATGTCCGCGAACGCGCGCGCTTTGTCGCGGCGCTGAATGCGCTGGGTAACCACGGCTTGCGGCCCCTGCCCAGCGAGGCAAATTTTGTCCTGATCCTGTTTGACGGCAAGTTGACCGCCGAAGCGGCGTACAACGGCCTTGCCGAACGTGGCTATATTACCCGCTGGCTACCCGGTCAGGGACTTCCGCAAGCCCTGCGCATCACGATTGGCACGGCAGAGCAAATGGACGACATCGCGCTGGCCTTGCGCCAGATGGCAGAGGCGGCACGATAATATGTTCAAACGCGTCGCGATCATCGGACTTGGCCTGCAAGGTGGGTCTATCGGGCTGGCTGTGGCCGCATACTTGCCCGGCACCCAAACCACCGGCTATGACGCCAACCCCGCCACCCGTCTGCGCGCGGCGGAGCGCGGCCTTGTCGGCACGGTCTGCGAAACCGCCGCCGAAGCGGTGCAAGATGCCGATCTGGTGATCTTCTGCGTGCCCCCCGGCGCGATGGGCGATGCGGCTCGCGAGATAGCCGATGCCCTGCCCCCCCGCGCGCTGGTCAGCGATGTCGGATCATCCAAGCAAACCATCGCCAAGGCGCTAGCCGATGCCCTGCCCGGCCGTGCGATAATTCCGGCGCATCCTGTGGCGGGCACGGAGAACTCAGGCCCGGACGCTGGCTTTGCTGAACTGTTCAAGGGCCGCTGGTGCATCATCACTCCACCTGAAGACGCCAATAAGCTGCAACTCACCGCGTTGGTGCAGTTCTGGGAGGCGCTCGGCGCAAATGTTGAGCTAATGGATCCGCAGCACCATGATCTGGTGCTCGCGGTGACCAGCCATCTGCCACACCTGATCGCCTATACCATCGTCGGCACCGCTTCAGATCTGGAAGAAGTAACGCGCGGCGAAGTGATTAAATATTCCGCCGGCGGCTTCCGCGACTTTACCCGCATCGCCGCGTCCGATCCGGTGATGTGGCGCGACGTGTTCCTGTCGAACAAGGACGCGGTGCTGGAAATGCTCCAGCGGTTCACCGAAGATCTGACCGAACTGCAAAAGGCTATCCGCAAGGACGACGGGCAGGCGCTGTTCGACCACTTCACGCGCACCCGCGCCGTGCGCCGCTCAATCATCGAGGAGGGGCAAGACGACGCTCGCCCCGATTTCGGACGTCAGGACCACGACGGCTCGCCGCCAGTTCGATGAAACTGCAGATCCACACCCAGCTCGATTACAGCTTCACCGAAGCGACCGACATCGTTCTGCAAGTAGAGGCCGCGCCGCTGCCGGACCAGCAGATCGAGGATGCCTACATCGCGATCAGCCCCACCGCTGCCTTTGCCCGTGTCGAAGGCCACGACGGCATTGGCGACCGGCTCGTGCTGCAGGTCGAAAACCGCCTGACGCTGGACTATACGGCCACAGTCACCGTCAATCGCGCCGCCAGCGATTACGCCAGCCTGAGCGCCGGACCGCTACATTCGCTACCCGGCGGTGTGCTCGATTACCTCGCGGCCTCACGCTTCTGCCCGTCAGACTTGTTCGGCACGGTCGCTGAAACCGAGTTCGCGGGGCTGACAGGCGGCGCGCGAGTGGTGGCAATCAGGGACTGGATCGGCCACTATCTGTCCTACGTCGCAGGATCGAGCACCGAACATACCACCGCGATGGACACCTTCGTCGCCCGCCAAGGCGTGTGCCGCGATTTCGCGCACCTGATGATCACGCTGGCCCGAGCGAGCGAAAT
>JBDUBN010000613.1:0-1634 GCA_040004085.1 Novosphingobium sp. | reverse complement strand
TCCATTCGACCGCCTATCAGCGAATCGATCAATGGGATGAAGACTTGCCGCCGCCATCTGCTGCTCGCTTTGCAGGCATTACGTCGCTGCTAACCTGGACCGTGGTTATCGCCCTGGGCCGGTGGATCGGCTTCACGCTCGAAACGGTGTTTTGATTTACGTGCGGATTACACCAGGAATCGTAGTTGCGCTGGTGGCCATGATTTCAGCAGCGTGACTATGTGCGGAAACGCCGGCACTTCCGAGCGAAAGGATTTCAAATAGTCAGGGCGTGCGTGAGAAGCGGCCTGGGGAAATCCCGGTCCATTCCTTGAACGCACGCGAGAAGGCTGCCGTGTCGGAATAGCCGAGCTGCTCGGCAGCGATGGCCAACGAGATGCCGGGCTTCGACAGGATAGTCTGCGCTCGGTCCATGCGCGCGTCTTGCAGCAGTTCGCGAAACGATGTGCCTTCCTCAGTCAGGCGGCGACGAAGCGAGCGTTCCGACAGCTTCAATTCCGCCGCCACGGTCGCGCAATCGATATGGTTGCGGCCAAGCCAGCGCGAAATGATGTCGCGGGTAAGCGATACGAAGCTTTCGCTCGGCGCCGATTCTGGCCCCATCAGGTCGAGCAGGTGCCATTCGAGGATCGTGCGCAATTTCTGGTCTTCGGAAGGGATGGCCGTGGCAAATCCCTTGTCAAGATCGTCGTTGGCGATGACTAGCGCATTGGTCAGCTGATTGCCCAAGACAGGCGCGCGGAAATATTGGGCCAGCCGCTCCTCGCGTCCGGCGATCGAGTGTTCGAAATGTACTTCGGCCGGTGCCCATTTCGGACTGGTGAGCTGGCGCAGGATGTTGGCATAGCCCGCGATCGCGAATTCTGAATCCTGCAAACGCGGCCACACGCGCTCATCCTCGATACGATAGAAATAGGTCGTCGTATCCGGATCGACCCGGCTTTCGAACAGGGTGCGGCTTTGCAGGCGTGACTGGAACAGCACCAGACAGTCCAGCGCCCCGCGCAGGTTGCCCGAAGCACGTAGCAAGGCATAAAACGGCCCAAGCTCGGTCAGGCCGAAGGCGGTGCCCATTTCCAGGCCAAGGTACGGTCGCTGGAACTTGCACGAAGCGGCTTCGACCAGCGCGACATAGCGGTGCAACGGCACGACATCGTAAGGCGTTTCAAGCTGCGAGCGGAACATGCCGTGTTCGCGTAGTAGGGGATCGATCCGCTTGCCGATGTCCGCCAGTGCATCGAGCAGCGCCGTCAGAAACAGCAGGCGGATCGTGCCAAAGCCGCCTTTGGCGCCAGCGCCGGATGGGGAATCGGAAGCAGTTTCGGCCATGTCGGCAAAGGGATACTGGCCGATTATGCAAACAGTCAATCCCTAGCTGCAATTTACGTGAAGGGCGCCTGCGCCGAAACCCCGTCATGGAATGAAGGCCGTGTCATCACTCCCTTGTTTATAATCTTGATGTCTTGGGAAAGAGGTACCTGTGCCCGAAGCGAGTCCTGAAATGCAAAGCTTCCCGGTGCACCTGCGCGACACCGCGCTGTCCGCAAATGACAAGGCCGCACCAGCCTTGCTGGACAAGCTGCCGCGCATCGATTTTCTATACCTGTCAGAGCCTGACATGATCCGGGCCGGGG
>JBDUBN010000008.1:0-18323 GCA_040004085.1 Novosphingobium sp. | reverse complement strand
AGCAAACGGGACTGACAATCCTCATAGGTCAGGATCACTGCACCTTGGTATTACAGCATCACAACCTCGCGGATCAGCTCGGGCGCAGAATGGAAATACCGAAACGGACTGTCCGGCTTCGCTCTTGTTTTGCGGCTCATTTGCGCCCGCTACCAGCCCCACCGCCAACCTGCCACATCCCTTTGACAGCACCCTGATGAAGGCTCACCGTCCGTCGACCCTGTCGGATCCGTCATGAAAGCGCGATCCGCATATCAGGGCGACGCCTCCAATCCCTTGGCGTGACATTGAACCGCTTTTTAAATGAGCGGCTGAAATGCGGGCCATCCTGAAAGCCGCAATCATGCGCAATCTGGGTAATGGACCGCTTGGCTTCACTCGGATCGCACAGGGAGGCCGCCGCCTGCGTGAGACGCCGCTCCGAGATATGAGCGGCCAACGTTGCGCCCGTTGATGATGCAAGCAAAGCGTCCAGACGGCGACGACTGACCCCTTGTCTGGCAGCGAGCGCTTCAGGCGTGAGGTCTGGCTCCGTCACCAATGCCTCAATATCCGCAAGTGCAGTGCGCACGCGCGCCGGCACCGAGCGATGCGCTGCATGGGTGGGGACGGGCAGGCTGCTCATCAGCTTCAGCAAAGCGCCAAGGGCCGCCGCACCACCGACTGAAGCGGCGGCGGACCGTCTTCCACTTGCCATATCGCTCCGGCAGATCGCGCCAGTGTGCGCCCGAACGCAGAACCCACAAACATCCGTTCACGAACAAACGGTTATCCAACCCTGTACACCCTGGATCGCTGATCTTGCCCGGAACCAGCAGTGCAATCCTCGCCCACTGCGCCTCGTTCAATCCCATCACCAGCTCCGGCTTAAACACGGAACCCTATGAATCAGACATCACACCATTTGGGAGTCCTGAATGTCGATCCCGCCTAGCTAGCACCTTCCGAACATGCATCATCGCACGCCTTTCACTTATCTAACTGGGTGTACGATTAGCGATTGCGGTGGCAGCGTTCATACGTTAATTGACGTATCATCAACTATTGAGTCGGTACGGAAACCGCTAGCCAATTTTGGGAGAAATGTCGTGAACATGGAAGACATGGTGATCATTAGCGTCGACGATCATGCTATCGAGCCACCCGAAGCTTTCATCCGGCACTATCCCGAAGGCAAAAAGGATCAGGCACCGCGCATCGTCAGCGACGATGGCAAGGACGTATGGCAGTGGAATGGCCAGCGATTTCCTACAATAGGGCTGAACGCCGTGGTTGGCCGCCCGCGTAATGAATATGGCATGGAGCCGACCACTTTCGACCAACTCCGCCCGGGTACTTTTGATCCCAAGCTGCGAGTTGATGACATGAATGCCAACGGAGTGCTCGCTAGTCTCAACTTCCCAACCATGCCGGGCTTTGCTGGCGGCGCATTGGTAAGCATGGCGCAGAAGGACCCGGCGGCATCGTTGCTTGCAGTGAGAGCATGGAATGACTGGCACGTGCAGGAATGGTGCGCGGCAGCACCGGGCCGGTTCATCCCGATGTGCCTGATCCCGAGCTGGGACATGAATGAGACGCTCAAGGAAATGAAGCGGATGAGCGACCTGGGCGTCCACGCCGTATCGTTTTCGGACAACCCTTCGCACAACGGTCAACCAAGCATTCACAACGAATATTGGGAGCCGTTCTGGAAAGCTTGCAGCGACTATAAAATGGTCATCAACTGCCATATTGGCACTGGCGCGCAGGCCATGCATCCCAGCAGCGAAAGCCCGATTGACGCGTGGATCACCGCGATGCCGATCTCAATTGCCAACTCGGCGGCCGACTGGACTTTTGCGAGCTTCTGGAAGCGATATCCTGAACTACGCATGGCTCTGTCAGAGGGCGGGATCGGCTGGATCCCTTACTTCCTCGAGCGCGCCGACTTCACCTACGCGCACCATAACGAGTGGACTTTCAGCGACTTTGGCCAAGAGCGCCCGTCCGACGTTTTCAAGCGCCACATCATCTGCTGCTTTATCGACGATCAATTCGGGATTAAAAATATCGACTATATGAATGAGGACATGGTCGCCTATGAATGCGATTATCCGCATTCAGATACGGTCTGGCCGAACGTGCCCGAATATCTTTGGGCGTCGGTAAACGGCATGGCCAAGGAAAAAATCGATAAGATCACCCACCTCAATGTGATGCGCGAATACAGCTTTGATGCCTTCGCGCTCAATGGCGGGCGCGACAAGTGCACAGTGAGTTACCTGCGCGAACTGGGCAAGGACGTCGATGTGAGCCCGCGTCACAATCTTGGTGGGCTCAAGACGGATAGCATGGATCTGGTCGGAAAGGCGCGCCGAGCAGTGACGTCCGGCGATATCCAACGGATGTTTGCATCCGCGTAAAGCCATACTTCGGGAGAGATAACATGATCAATCTGGTTCGTAACTCATGGTTCGCCAAATGCACTCAACGGTAGCCTTAGCCCCCGCCGACGCCCCGCAGGTTCCGTCGCACGTCCCGCCCGAGTTGGTGCTCGATACCAGGTTCGCCGATGGACAAGTGGCAAACGATTTGGCCGATCCCTATTCAGAGACCGATGTGCTGCGAGATCCGTCGTTCCCGCGTATCCATTATTACCCTTGGCCGACAGGGGGCAACCAGCATGGTGCATGGGTAGTGACACGGTATGAGGACATCCGCCGTGTCTATGAAGACAACGACCTGTTTTCGACCGAGGGCGTGGCTCAGTTCCAGATGCTTGCTGGTGAAACTTGGCCGTCGATCCCGTTGGGGGTCGATCCGCCCGATCATGCCAAATACCGGCGCTTCCTCAATCCATGGTTCACGCCAATTGCGATGCGTGACATGGAGCCTAAGATCCGAGCTGTCATCGGCGAAATGATCGGCAGCTTTGCGGCCAAGGGTGAAGTCGATATAGCTTATGATTTTGGCCGGGTGTTTCCGGTCAAAGTGTTCCTGAACCTTATGGGAATGCCGTTTTCGATGTTCGACCAGTTCCTCGCCTGGGAATGGGACATCCTGCACGAGCCGGAGATAGCGACCAAATCGGCAGCAGTGCGCGGCATCGTTGACTATTTGCGCGCTTTCATAGCAGAAAAGCAGGCTTCGCCAGACCAATCGCTGGGGAGCTATATTGCCAATGGCGAGATCGACGGCAAACCGCTCAATCCCGAAGAAGTGATCGGTATGACATGGTTCCTGTGGCTTGGCGGGCTCGATACCATTGCTTCCACGGTCAGCCAGATGTTTCGACGCTTGGCTATGGATCAAAACTTGCAGGCCCGCATCCGTGACAATCCGGCGATCATCAGCACTGCGGTGGAGGAGTTCCTGCGGGTCCAACCGTTGGTCAATTCTTCACGCAAGGTAAGACGTGATTTCACCTGGCACGGGGTGGACATCAAGGCTGGTGACTGGGTCTCGGCATTCAACACGTCTGGCAATTTCGACCCCGAACAGTTCGGCTGTCCGCGTATTTTCGATCCTGAGCGCCCCGCAAACCGGCACTACACCCTGTCGGGCGGCGTTCATTTGTGCCTCGGCGCGCATCTTGCCAGGCGCGAGCTTCGGGTTTTACTCGACGAATGGTTCAAGCGGGTGCCGCACACATTCAAGATCAAGCCTGGCACAGATACAACCATGACCCCGGGCCTGCTTTCGATCCGCAACCTGCCTATCGTCTGGGACGTAACTTAGGGATTTCTGCATGACCTTTCTGAAACACCCGGGTTGCATTTACGTTGGCGGCGAATGGGAGCCGACGAGCGCGACCGAAGCCGTGATCAATCCAGCCGACGAAAGCCTGTTGATTGACGCCCCGGTGGGCAGTGTCGCGCAAGTCGAAGCCGCAATTGCGGCGGCTCGCACCGCCTTCGATTACGGCGATTGGCCGCGCTTACCAATGGTGCAGCGGCAAGCCATGATGACCCGCTTTCTCGATGCGATTGACGCCCGCCGGGACGAGATTGTGGCGATGATCGTCGCCGAAGCGGGCGCAACCCAAATGCTCGCCGGGTTCGTCCAATACGGCATCCCCATGAAGCACGCTCGCCGCACTGTTGAGGTGGCCAGCCGTCCGGCGATCACCCCTCTTCCCTTCGAACTGACGCCGAATGCACAAGGCACTTCGACACTCGGCACGGCCGTCGTCAGCCGTGAACCGGTGGGAGTGGTGGCCGCAATCTCACCCTATAACTTCCCGTTCTTCCTGAACCTTGGCAAGGTTGTGCCAGCGTTAGTGGTTGGCTGCACCGTTGTTCTCAAACCGTCGCCCTATACGCCAATGGAAGCGTTGATTCTGGGCGAAATCGCCGATGAAATTGGCTTGCCTAAGGGCGTGTTCTCTGTCGTGACAGGCGATATCGAGGCGAGCCGTTTGCTGACCAGCGACAAGCGCATCGACCTGGTCCACTTCACCGGGTCGGACAAGGTTGGTGAGCTGATCCAGGCGCAGGGCGCGCCCACCCTCAAGCGGATCGTGATGGAACTGGGCGGCAAGTCGGCGCTGATCGTGCGGGCCGATGCCAACATCCAGGAAGCGGCGATGGAGGCGCTGGGCGGGTTCACCGTGCATTGCGGTCAGGGCTGCGCGCTGACGACGCGGCACCTCGTGCATAATTCAGTTCGCCCGCAATTCGTCGCCACGCTCCAGGCAATGATCAGCCATATGAAAATCGGCAACCCGGCCGATCCCACAGTCAACTATGGCCCGCTGATCCGCGAAGTCGCGCGCGAACGGACCGAGCGCTATGTTGCCATCGCACAAGACGAAGGCGCGACGCTGGTTGCTGGCGGAAAGCGACCAGAAGGCTTCGACAAAGGCTTCTTCTTCGAACCAACGCTGTTCGACAATGTCCGCAATGACAGCCGTTTGGCTCAGGAGGAAGTGTTCGGCCCAATTGGTGCTGTGATCGGATTTGACGATGACGATGAGGCAATTGCCCTCGCCAATGCGAGCGACTTTGGCCTGTCGGGTGCGATCTGTTCAGCGGATGCGGGCAAGGCGTTCGAGATGGCACTGCGCATCCGCACCGGCAGTGTCTCGATCAACGGCGGCGGCGGAACGATGCTGTCCGACGCCCCGTTCGGCGGGATCAAGCGCTCGGGTTATGGCCGCGAGTATGGCGAGGACGGTCTCAACGAATTCACCTACCAAAAGGTAATCAGCTTCCACGCCGCTTGAAGGGGCAAGAAATGACCAAGGTAATGCAGGGCGTGCGCATGCTCGAAGTGGCACAGTTCACTTTTGTACCGGCCGCTGGCGCGGTGCTGACCGACTGGGGCGCAGACGTCATCAAGATCGAGCATCCGGTACGCGGTGATGCTCAGCGCGGGATCAAGGAGCTACAGCGGCTTGCGGTCAATCCGCAGCGCAGCGCATTGATGCAGCACCCCAATCGCGGCAAGCGCAGCGTCGGGATCGACGTGTCGACCCCTGAGGGCCAGGAACTGCTTTATGAGATCGCCAAGACCTGCGACATATTTTTGACCAACTACCTGCCCTCGGCTCGGCAAAAGCTGAAGATCGATCTCGAACACATTCGCGCTGCCAACCCCAACA
Source organism: Novosphingobium sp. (assembly GCA_040004085.1). GTDB lineage: Bacteria > Pseudomonadota > Alphaproteobacteria > Sphingomonadales > Sphingomonadaceae > Novosphingobium. The sequence continues at coordinate 12,742 of JBDUBN010000008.1, read as the reverse complement.
TCATCTATGTGCGGGGGTCGGCCTATGGCGAGAGGGGACCAGAGCGCGATAAGGGCGGGTTCGATTCAACAGCCTATTGGGCGCGCGGCGGGTCAGCCGTGCTGGTTACACCAAAGGAGCTTGAAGGGCCATTGACTCAACCTGGACCGGCTTACGGCGACACAATCGGCGGCATGAATATCGCGGGCGGGATTGCCGCAGCGTTGTTCCACCGCGAGCGTACCGGCGAGGCAACCGAGGTCGATGTGTCGCTGCTCTCATCCGGGATCTGGGCGACAGCCTGCAGCATCGACGTGTGCATGGAACTAAAGGCCGACCCGTTCGCCAACTCCATGCCTGGCAAGGATGTGGTCGGGACCAACCCGTTCATGGGTGTGTTCAAGACGTCTGACGGCGGGTTCATAAATCTGACGGTGCTTTCACCCTCGCTGCTCATCGACGATACGTTCAGACATTTGGGCATTCCCGATTGCGCCACGGATCCTCGGTTTTCAACAATCGAACAGCTTTGGGAAAATTCGCTTGCGGCGTTCCATGAAGTTAAGAAGGCGATGGCTGCACAGCCGTTTGCCTATTGGCTCGAACGGCTCAAGACGATGAAAGGGCAGTGGGCCGCCTACCAATCGCCTGCTGATATCGAAGCAGACGAACAGGTCCAGGCCAACGGTTTGATTTTTGAGGTCGAGAGTACTGATGGTGGGCCGCCGATCAAGCTGGTGGCCAACCCGGTCCAGTTCAACCAGCAACCCGCCACCAACACGCGCGCGCCAGAAGCGTCGGAACATACCGAATTATTCCTCATGGAGCTCGGGCTTGAATGGGATCGGATTGAGGTGCTCAAGGCCAAAGGAGCCATTGCCTGAAGGCCTACTTTGGCCAGGTGGATCGCAGTTGGATGCTGCGCCAACATATCGATTAGAACCAGAATCATTTATTGGGAGAAATACCATGGCATCAGACATATTGGGATACGCGGGCAAACGGGTGGTCGTGATGGGTTGCTTCTCCGGTACGGGCGAAGCCTGCGCGCGCCAGTTGGTAGACCTTGGTGCTGAGGTTCATGGCGCGGATATCAAGCCGAGCCCGGTTGCAGGCCTCACCTCGTTCACAAACGTCGATCTCAAGGACCCTGTCTCGATCGCTGCCGGCGTTGCGAGCATTGGCGGCGAGATGGATGCGCTGTTTAATGTGTCGGGCTTGCCGCAGACCTTCCCCGGCGAAGATGTTGTCACTGTCAACTTTCTAGGCCTCCGGCTGTGGACCGAGACCTGGCTCCCAAAGATTCGTTCGGGCGGCGCAATCGTTACCGTCTCTTCGCTTGCGGGGATGGGTTACCTGACGCGTCAGCCGCTTCTGAAAAGGTTCATGGACTTGACTGATTTCGCGGAAGCCCGTGCCTGGTATAGTGCCAATGTCGAAGAAGCAGGCGATCCCTACACTTTGTCAAAAGAGGCAATCAACACCTGGACGCAGCAACTGGGTCCAAAGCTGACGGAGCGTAACATCCGCATCAATTGCACGATGCCCAGCCCAATCGACACCCCGATGCTCGGCGAGTTCCGCAAGGTTGCTGGTGACGCCGTGCTCGGTGCTTTTGCCAAAGCCAAAGGCCGGTTTTCCTCACCGCTTGAACAGGCGCTTCCGCTGATCCTGCTCAATAGCGATGCGGCGAGCTTTGTGAGCGGCACGTGCTTGCCTGTTGACGCTGGCTTGGCCGGGGGGCTTGCGACCGGAGTGCTCAACATGCAGCAAATGATGGCCGAAGCAATGGCTGGCTAGTGGTTCGTTTCCGACATTTGCATCCCTTTCGGATAGGGCAGAGGCAAATGTCGGAAACATAAGAACCACTAGAGATGATATTGATTCTAGTGGATTTTATAATTTTGACATTCGAACACGCCCTTGCCGCAAGCGGGACTCGAATGTCAAAATCAATCCACTAGGAACGAGCGCCCAACATCATTGCCACCGAATGAGCGGCAGCAGCGCGCAACGTGTCGTAAGAAATGTCGTCACGTTCATCGGTGATGGGACCGATCGCGGCGAGCCGTTCGAGCATCATCAAGATCGTCCCCGCGCAAGAACGCGGCTTGAGATCAGCGGGTACCAGTCCAGCGCTCTGGGCTTGCTCAATCTGGCTCGTCAGCAACGCCATAACAGGAACAGCAGCGTCCATTCGTGAGCGATAGAACCGCTCATCACCCTCCTCTGCCGCCATGTTGCGCACTCTGAAAATGGTGCGATGCTGGTTCCACAGCGCGCAATAAGTATCGACAAAGCTGCGCGCTTTCTGAATTGAATCGGCTTCATGCCAAGGGGTCGCAAAAAACTGTTCGATTTCGGGGGACGTTTGCGATGCCCCCTCCAATGCCGCGAGAACCACTTCGGGCACCCCCCGGAAATAGACGTAGAAAGTCGCTGGCGATGTTTGTGCTGCGCGCGCGACATCGGCCACTGAAACATCTCTGAGTCCATGGCTTTCAAGCAATTCTACTGTTGTCTCAATCAGCGCCAGACGAGTCCGCTCACCCTTTGAACCGATCTTCTGGCCATAATGATTGTATTCCGCTGAACGCGGGCTGGCAGGCTTACGGATAATGGCGTTGGCCCCAGTCGTCATTGTTTTCCCAGTCTTCGCAGCAAATTTGCTGCCATTGCGACGATTACTTGCGTGGATACAGGAAACTGACGTATCGTCAGTATTACAATAGGTCGGGGTTTACCACAACCTAAGATCGGGAGAAGCAGTGTGAAACAGTTGTCAGGTAAGGTTGCCGTTGTGACGGGCGCTTCAAAAGGCATGGGGCGGCATTTCGTTGGTGCATTGATCGATGCTGGCATGCGCGTTGCCTGTCTTGCGAGGCAGTCCCCAGAATTGGATTCGCTTCGTACCGAATTCGGCGAGGCGGTTTTGCTCCTTCCTTGCGACATCGCCGTGTCTGATGCTGTAACAGTCGCAATTGACGAGGCCGCTGATCATTTTGGCGGCATCGATGTGCTTGTCAACAATGCTGCAATCTTTCACCCGTTTGCGTTTGAAAAGGGCGGTGACGCGATCATTCGTCAGCATGTCGACGTGAACGTGCTTGGCGTCGCTTGGGCGATCCGTGCCGCGATCCCGCATTTGCGCACGACGCGGGGCCAGATCGTCAGCATTTCTAGCGAGAGTGTGCGAATGCCATTCCCGATGCTGGCGCTTTACGCCGCAACCAAGGCTGCACTTGAAACCTTAAGCGAAGGCCTGCGCGAGGAGTTGCGCAGCGAAGGAATTCGCGTCAGTATTCTGCGCTCCGGCTCCGTCTCGGGCAGCTCCGGCGGAGAAAGCTGGTCTGACGAGACTAGACAGGCGTTCTTCAAGAAAATTGTCGAAACCGGCCACGCCTCGATGAGCGGCGCGCCTGTGACGCCGCAATCGATGGCCCAGGCGTTGGTTGCAATCCTTGCCCTGCCCCTCGATGTCAGCGTCGATCTGATCGAATTGCGCGCTGGCCAGGCTGGAATGCCCGAAGGCGCGATTGTCCAAGAAGGTACAAACCCATGAAGGCCCGCTCATCAACTACCCTATTGTTGATCGCATTTGTGGGTTGCGGAAATCAACACCAAATGTTCTGACGACGGACACCGCACAGTACCGCAAAGGCTGAGCCGACTTGATCAGACCTGTAAGGCAGCCCCTCCGCTGACCCGTATTGTTTCGCCGGTTACGAAGCTCGCCGCCGGTGAGATCAGGTAAAGGAGTGCCCCGACGACATCGGCTTCGCTGCCCTCACGCTGGACGATCTGCATGGTCTTGACGTGCGCTATTACCTCTGTCGGCAATTCGGCGCGGATCGTGTCGGTCATAATGAGACCCGGTGCGATCGCGTTAACCCTTATCCCTTCGGCGGCCAATTCATGCGCGAACGAAGCGGTCAAACCACGTACCGCAAGTTTTGAGACCCCATAGGCCATCTGCGATCCATAAGCCGCCATCGACGAGATGTTGACGATTGCCGCTCCATCCCGGCCAGCCATGTAGGGCCGTGCAGCGAGTGTGCAGTAAATGACCCCCCAAATGTTCACCTCAAACATGCGCCGCGTTCTCGCCGTGCCGAGCTCACCAATCGGCTTATTCGCCTCATCCGAATGAATCCCGGCATTATTGATCAGCACATCGATTCGGCCGTGCCGCTTGGCGATGTCCTGCATGATCAGGTGCATCTCTGCTTCGTTCGATACGTCGCCCTGCACCGCCTCGGCGTTGGGCCCGATTTCGTCCGCTGCTGCCTGGGCCGCCTCAAAATCGAGATCAAGCTGCACCACTCGAGTGCCCTGTTGGGCAAGGGCATGCCCGAAGGCCTTGCCCAAACCGCGCGCACCGCCTGTAATCACCGCAACGCGCTGATGGGAAGCAGCCACCGTCATTGAAACACCAGCAGCGCGCTCAATATTCGCCCGCAGTGTTCGCCGTGCGATACGTTCTGATCTTCGCTCAGGCCAATCTGTTCATCAACCCACCACAGCAACTGGTTGGTGCCGTAAGGGCCCTGGGTCAAACAGCTCATCGTAGCACTCCAAAAGGATTTTTATCGTCACATTGTTAAACTTGGTTATATATGTTGCAAGAACATATTCCTTGCAACGCGTAGCTTGAATTGACATAATGTCAACTATTGATGCGATCAGGTTCGCTCGTTTTCGGGAAAGACATTAGCCGTGACACCATTGCCAGAGCTAACCCCCGAAAACGCCTCGTTCTGGATGGGCGGCGCGATGGGCAAACTGATGATAACGTTTTGCAAAGACTGTGCGGGCGCGATCCATCCGCCGCAATTGGTGTGCCCAATATGCCTTTCGCGCGACGTTGAGGCTCGCGCTGTTGCAGGCACCGGCACAGTGTATACATTCACCGTCAATCACCAGCAGTGGGTGCCTGACATGGCAGTGCCGTTCGCGGTTGCCGTCGTCGACGTCGACGGCGCACCGGGCGTGCGCGTTACCGCCCCAGTCCAATGTTCTGATCCCGAGGCCGTCCGAATCGGAAAACGCGTAACCATCGCGTTCAGCCAGCGCGAGGATGTATGGCTGCCGCATTGGCTCCTGCTGGATAAGGAAGCGGCATGATGGCGCATAGCAACGCCGTTATTACCGGCGCAGGCATGTCCGACATCGGCCGCAATACCGGGCGCGCCGCAATGCTCCATTTGGCAGACGCGACTGATCGTGCGCTTGCCCGCGCCGGGTTATCCCGCGACGATATTGACGGGATTTGCACCTATCCGGGCAAGACCGATCATTCGCCGGGAGGTTCGCCTTTGGGCACTGGAGAAGTCCGCAATGCCTTGGGCCTCAAGACTCGCTGGCATAGCGCGGTGCCTGATGGGCCTTCACAGATGGCACCGATCATGGTCGCTGCGATGGCGGTGATGACGGGCCAGGCGCGGCATGTGCTGTGCTTTCGCGCTTTAACCGAAAGCTCATCGCAAACCGTCGGACGCCGCGCCAGCATTCCCGGCGCGGACGCTGCGGAAATCGGCGGCTGGCTGAGCTGGCTCGTCCCGGTTGGTGCGATGTCGGCGTCGAACTGGGCAGGATGGATGGCAACGCGTTATTTCCACGAATTCGGCATGACCCGCGAACATCTTGGAATGATCGCAGTCGGCCAGCGCAAATTCGCTCAAATGAATCCGGCGGCGGTCATGCAAAAGCCGCTGACCATGGAGGACCACCGCGATGCGCGGATGATTTCCTCACCGCTTGGGCTGTTTGATTGCGACATTCCGATCGATGGGGCCGCAGTGGTGATCGTCTCGGCTGCCGATGCCGCTAAGGATTGCCGCCTGCCACCCCTGCGGATCGAGGCATTGGGATCTGCTCTGAGATCACAGGAAACTTGGGACCAGCGCGCGGACCTCACCACCATGGGCGCGCACGATGCGGCAGCGGATATGTGGGCGCGCACCGACTTCAAGCCCAAGGACGTTGACGTTATGGGTCTTTACGACGGGTTTTCGATCTTCGTCCCAATGTGGCTCGAAGCTCTTGGCTTTTGCGGCCACGGCGAGGCCAAGGATTTCATCGCCGAGGGCAATATCGGACCAGACGGGCGCTTCCCGGTAAATACCGGCGGCGGGCAATTGTCCGGCGGTCGATTGCATGGCTTTGGCCTGCTTTATGAAACATGTTTGCAACTATGGGGTGAAGGCGAAACGCGACAGGTCAAGGATGCCAAGACTGCCGTATGCGGAATGGGCGGCGGCTTCATTGCGGGAGCGATGCTGCTTAATCGCGGTTGAGCTTGAGACCCCGCCGCCCCTCCCTCCCCCGCAGCATGTTAGGCTCCCTATGTGACGGCGAATTGGCCGTCTATAAAGGTGGTACCAACTGGATTGTTCGTCACTCCGGATTGAAGTGCTACAAGCGGCACTTCCAGCAAACAAAAATCAGCTGCCTGGCCAACCCGGATAGCAGTTTCCGACAGGAACAGCCCAAGTGCAGATTGGAAATTCAGCGCCTCTTCTGCGCCGATTGACTGGCCGCTGATTGTGGTACGCTTGATCGCAGCGTTGATCGCCTGCCAGGGGTCAAACGCGCCATAAGGGGCGTCCGAACCCCCGAGAATGGCGATGCCAGCTGATTGGAGCGATCCCAGTCGATGCAGGTCAGGCCAGTCGATGGGGTCAACTTCTTTCAGATAACGATCTCCGCGCGTGCGAACGAAATCGGGCTGGGGGACGATGGTAAGTCCGGTGGCTGCAATATCGCGCAACAAGCTGTGCGGAATCAGGCTGCCGTGTTCGATCCGGTCGCCGGGCATTGCCCCGCCCGAATCACCGAGTGCGGCAAGAAAGAACAACAGTTCGCCGACGGTAACAACATGGGCAGCGACGGCGCGGCTTTGTGTACGGGCAATGGCAATGCGCGTGCTTATCTCATCGATCGGCGGTAAATCACTCTCATCATAGAGTAGCTTGAGAGCGCCGCGTTTGTAATGCGGTGATAGAGGCAAATCTTCCCTCCCCATGACGGTCAACCTTTGTTGCAGCGCGCCAGACGTGATAGCTTGGTTAAACAATCGCGCTTCTTCTGGGCCGTTCTGCGCACCGGCGTCAGTCACAGCGGATACTCCCATCTTGGCGAGCGATTGGCTGATCGCGGCGAGCGACGGCGGTAAATCTGCAATCATCGTCCGCAGCCACGCATCACCCCGCCAGATTCTGCCTGTTGGTTTGCCATGCGCATCGCGCTCGACACAGTCTGGCCATGGACCGCTGCCAAGCCGTTCCAGTGCTGCACTGTTTAGCACCCACAGCGCGCCGGTGCGATCCTGTACGCGCAAAGGCCGGTCATCAATCCAGCGGTCAAGCATCGCGGCATCTGGAATGATTCCATCTGGCTCGATCAATCCAGTGGCGCGCAGCCACTGGCCATCGGGCCGCTGCGTTGCCGCCTGGATTAGACTTTGCCGGATAGCGACTTCTGTCAGGCAATCTGAAAGATCAATCGACTGGAGCTTTGCCGCTGTTGCAAACAGGTGGATATGGTGATCGGCAAGACCCGGAATGATATCGCGGCCCTCACCTTGATAGTGAGGGCCAGAAGCGGAGAGCTTTGCCCCAATTGCAGTAACTCGACCGTCACGGATAGCAATATCGACAGGGGCACTTCCGAAGGGGCGAACATTGCGGAGAACCAAATCAACGCGCATTGTCACAGCAGAGCTGCAAATCGCGCCGCCGTTGGGGCAAGCGCCACATCTATCAGGCCAGTTTCGCCGCGCGCGATGGCTTCGAGTGCCAACGTAGCTGCACGGAGGCCCGTTATCGGATCAGCGAGCGCGTCGCCTAGAAAATGGGGATTATTCCCAGCCCAGCCGATCAGCCCGCCAGCCGCCGCCGTATCATCGCCAAAGCCCACGCGCATAGCGGCATCCCCGCGCCACCCCTGCGCGGTAATGGCTATCCACAGCAGGTTGGGGTTGCGCATGAACATTGTGGTCTCATTCAGCCCTAGCCGTGCAAGCGCATGGGGTCGGCCGCTGGTGATCAGCACGTCAGCCTCGTTAAGCATCTTGGCGAACGCAGAGCTTTCAAAAGATAGGGAACAGCGTCGCTTGAGTCCGTTGAGGCGCTCGTCAAGTTGTGGCGTGTTCCGAGCCGTCGGGTCAATCCGAGATGGCGCATCAACTTTGGTCACGACCAGTCCGGCCTCTGCCAGAAGTCCCCCGCAATAAGGGCCAGCCCATAGTGCGGACAGGTCCAGCACTTTTAACGGTGCAACACGGGGCGCTGCTTTGTGCAAGATTGGGGCAGGTGCAGGGGCCGCTTCGCCAACCTTCGCAACAGGCAGATGGAGCAGGATAGCGCGTTCTATTATTGTTGCACATTCTTCCTGCCGACTTCCCGTAATCACGGCGTCCCACGGTTCATCCTCTAGCGCACTGCCAATCCAGGCTGGAACGGTCTGCCGATCATCCTCGCGCGCTAGATTGACGGCAAGCCAACCATCTTGCGCTTCAACCAACCGACAATGACCGTTGGGCGACCATAGGCTAGGTGCCTGAAGGTTGAGTATTGCATCGCGCGAAAGGGCCATCTGCGGATCAAAGTCGATGGCTCCCCCCACCGCCTGAGCCGCCTGCATGAGCGCCTGACCTTCACCAGCCATAGCATCGATGACGCGTTTCATACCGCGACAATCTGGTGGATCAGCCCCATCGCCAGAGCGTGCCGGGCGGTCAATCGCTTGCCGGTTAGCACCATCCATGCGGTCCGGTGTCGCCCTATCACACGGGGCAAGGTCACCGTCCCGCCCGCGCCGGGGATCAGCCCCATGCCAAGTTCTGGCAGTTGAAACCAGCTGTCTGGCGCAGCGATACGGTGGTGCGCGGCTGCCGCTACTTCCAGGCCAGAGCCGATCGCTGCCCCGTGGAAGCGCACCGTTGCCCGCTGCCCCAGATCGTGTAGCGCCAGCGCATTGCTGTGCAGAGTGCGGTGGATGTGCGCCGCGGCCAGATCCGTCGCGCTGCCAAATTCAGGGATGTGTCCGCCGGTCGAAAAGCAACTGCCTGCGCCGCTTAAGGTTAGTGTCGGGTTGCTGGGATCGTCGATCAAATTGGCCAATGCAGTAAAGAGCCCATCGCGCATTTCCGCCGTCATCGCGTTCCGGTTTACCGGGTCATTCAGGGTCAGCGTGACGGCATTATCGATGCGGTCAATAAGGACAGGGTCAGCAGGGGACGTGTTGCCAGCCTGTGCTTGCTTAACGCCGTCCCGCCAACGCCTGAATTCTGCGCCTCCCAGTAAAGATGAATAGGCCATGGATTCGATCATTATAGCCTGATCAAAAGGCAGGACTTCATTCATCCTCAGCACTTGCATCAACATAGTTGCGGCCACTGGGCTGTCGTTTACGGCGTCTACGAGCGCTCGCACATGGGCGTCAAATAACTTCGCTTCAACGCTGATCCAAGGGGCTGGCGCGTCAGGTGCTGTTGTAACGAGAACATCAAATCGGTCTCGATGGGTTGAAGGCAGTCGTGCTTCGGCATCTACGCCTATCAACACGGCCTGGACGCCGACGGGCGGCATAACCGTTGCCGGCAGAACCAATGCTGGAGCGTCCCCCGCCGCTGAAAAATTATCAGCACTGAGCCGGTCAATCGTCGGGAGGGCGAAATCGCAAGACGTCATCTCCGATCCCATTATCAGCATTCGTCTGATAGGTCCGCCTTCAATACGCGGCGCAGCAATTTGCCCGTTTCGTTGTAGGGCAATTCATCGCGGATGAACCATTCCTCCGGCGTTTTGGTGGAGCGCAATTGGTCGCGAACATGGCGTGCGAGCGCATCGATATCCACCGGGCCGCCTTTGCCCACGATCACCGCGACGACCTTCTCTCCCCATTTCGGGCAGGCGATGCCCAGCACTGCGACGTCAGCTACGGAGGCGTGGCCGCGCAGCACATCTTCGATTTCACCCGGAGAGATATTCTCCCCCCCGCGCACGATGACATCGTCCAGCCGCCCTTCGACGAACAGATAGCCGTCCTTGTCGAGCCAACCGGAATCATTCGTCGCAAACCAGCCATCGTCGGCAATAGCTTTCTTATGCAGATATTCGCCAGACACTTGCTCGCCGCGCACGCAGATTTCGCCATGCTGTTCTGGGCCTACTGGCGCGCCGTCTTCATCGCGGATTTCGAGTTCGATACTGGGCAGCGGTTTGCCGACCGAACCCAGCCGCCTACGCACCAGCGGATCAGTCGACGCAAAAGCAATGCGATGATCCTCCGCCCCCAGCAGCGATATCGTTGAACTGGTTTCGGTAAGTCCATATGCGTTTACGAAATCAACCTGTGGCAACATATTCAGCGCGCGAGCGATAGTGGGTTCCGGCATCCGGCCGCCACCATAGGACAAGGCGCGCAGGGCAGGGAGCGCTTCGCCGGATTTTTCCATCACGTCCAATATCCGGTCTAGCATTGTTGGGACAACCATGGCGTTGGTAATGCTTTCGCTTGATGCGGTTGCAACCCAGTCGTCGGCGGTAAAGGCTGGCAGATACACGATCCGGCGACCGCCATAGACGGCCGTCAGAATCGCTGAAACTCCGGCGATATGATAGGGCGGCACGCTGACCAGCGCGGCTTCACTCTCGTCCGCGCCCAAAAATTCGACTGTGGACATGACATAGGACGTCAAATTCGCATGACGCAGCACGGCGGCTTTGGGGTCGCCTGTGGTGCCGCTGGTGAACAGCAGTACCGCAATATCATTTTCAGGCTCTGGCAGCGCAACATCGTCCGGCACCGGCCCGGTTACAAACCGGGCGTCAAATTCGCTGCGAAGCATGATGTTGATGCCCTCGATGCCTGAGATGCGAGGCGCCATATCGTCATCAATCACCACCATCGCTGGCGCAGTTCGGGCAACAAGCTTGCATAGATCAGCATCAGACAGGCGATAGTTGATCGGAACGAACGGCAATCCGGCCATACCACTGGCAAACAGCAGTACCGGCAAGGCGGGTCCATTCAGGCCGATGAAAACGGCATGATAGGTTTCTGAATGCGCCAGCAATTGCGCGACGGCCTTGGCGCGGACACGGAGCGACGAAGCGGTGAGGCCGTCCACTTTTCCTCCGACCAATATCCGGTCGGGGCAAGCGTCGGCGGCGATATCTAGCAGCAGGCTGGCGTGCAAAGGTTTAGTCCGACGCTGGTAGCGGTTTGGCGTCTTTTAGCATCAATGCCCGTCCATCAAACGCCAGCGAACCAGCCCCTGCCTTTGCTCCGAGCACCTCAATACCGCTGACCGGGTCGGTATAGCGTTTTCCGACAAGCACCCCAAGGGCATGCTCTGCGTGTACAGATCCGGTAGGTCCTGCACCCGCAGATTGTGGAACGACATTGGCACCGCCGCATTGTAACATGCCTTCGATGCTGGGCGGTCGCACGACAACCATTTGCGCTTCGCAAACGGCGCTTTTCCAGCGCGAGCCCGGTTTTAGTTCCATCCTCTTATCCTTCAAAGCCTCTACCCTGTTATAGGTCGCTGCGGGCAGCCTGCAAATTTATCCGAATAGTGCCCACCACGCCTAGGCTGCACAATTTCTTACCAACCTATTGCACTAGGTGGCCTATGTTGGCAAGATGGCTAAATGAGAGAACCGGAAAATAAGACCGCGTTGGTTACCGGCGGCACCATCGACGCCGGGGCTGCTCGCATTGTTTGGTAGCGCCACGTAAACCGAATTAAAGCAATTAATATCAAGGAGTTTATGAAATGAAATTGGACAATAGCATATCCGCCGTCGTAACGGGCGGCGCATCGGGATTGGGCAAGGCGTCAGTGTATGCGCTCGCGTCACAGGGCATTAAGGTGGCCGTTTTCGATCTTAACGAAGAAAGCGGCGAAGCTATCGCCAAGGACATTGGCGGCACGTTCCACAAGGTAGATATCACCAATGAGGACAATGTCCTTGCAGGCTTTGATGCCGCCCGTGCATCGCATGGTCAGGAACGCATTTTGGTGCATTGTGCACAAGTCAGCAAGGGCGGTAAGACGGTCGGCCGCAACCGTGAAACGGGCGAACTCAAACGCTTTTCTACCGAGGACTATGAATTTTCTGCACGCGGAATATTGGTCGCCAGCTATCGCGTGGCGTCAATCTCTGCACTCGGTATGGCTGGCAATGATCCGCTGGAAGACGGCGAACGCGGGGTTATCACGCTCACTGCCAGTGCAGCGGCACAGGATGCTCAAGTCGGGCAAATTGCTTATGGGTCATTGAAGGCGGGCGTTAACGGTCTAGTGCTGCCAATGGCACGCGACCTGATGGACGTTGGCATTCGCGTCAATTCAATCATGCCCGGAATCTTCGCTACGCCTCCGATGCTCGCTGCGCCGCCAAAGGTTCTCGAAGTGCTTGCCGCCTCAGTCCCTTTCCCTAAACGCCTCGGCAAACCTGAAGAGTTCGGTAGCCTGGTGCTCGAACTTGCGCGTAACAGCTATTTCAACGGCCAGAATATACGTCTGGATGGCGCGATCCGGATGCCACCACGTTGAACCATCCCATCGCCCGTCGCAGCAATTTCCGTTTTCGCGGCAATCGGCTGGCCCCGCTGCGACGGGCAGGGTCAATCAGGCGCACGACGTCTATCGATTCAGATTGGCCGGAAGGGTATGGGAAGCCCTGGTACATGGTCGGGCGTGCCCGCGACTTTTGACACCTGCCGACGGCGGCGAACCTGCAATATTGGA
>JBDUBN010000200.1:0-5444 GCA_040004085.1 Novosphingobium sp. | reverse complement strand
CCCTTGCTACGCTCGACTGCCATCATCGACTGCATGATCTGGTCCGAAATTGACTGGACCGCGCCGGGAGTGTGCGAAACGAACAGCGTGTTGGTCTTGCCGTTGTCGCCAATCGATTTCAGCGTATCGAAATATTGCGTCACCAGCACCAGTTGCATGGCGTCGCGCGCGGTGACATCGCCCATCGATTTCTGAAAGCCCTCGATCGAGGTGGATAGCCCTTCGATGATCGCGCGGCGCTGGTTGGCGATGCCGTGGCCCTGCAGCGCCTTGCTGTCAGCTTCGGCTTCGGCCTTTTTGACCACGAGGATCTTTTCGGCCTCACCCCGCGCGGCGGCGGCAACCTGCTCGCGCTGAGCGGCATTTATGTCATTCATCGCTGCCTTGACCTTGCCATCGGGGACGATGTCGGTGACCAGAACGTTGACGATTTCATAGCCAAAGGCGGCCATATCGACATCAAGCTCCTTTTTCACGGCGGCGGCGATGCTTGATTGGCTGGCGAACACGTCATCGAGCGTCATGCCTGGAACATGCCCCAGCACCACCTGTTCAACATAGGATTTGATCTGCGCGACTGGATCGGAAAGGCTGTAATAAGCCTCATACACCGTCTCAGGCCGGACCCGCGTTTGCACCGAGATAGGGATAGTGACGAACACGTTGTCGCGCGTCTTGGTTTCCATGATCAGCGCGATCTGCTCGACACGCAGGCTGACGCGGCCTTCCAGCTTGTCGATGAACGGGATCTTCCAGCCAAGCCCAGGGCCGGACGTGCGCAGGAACCGGTTAAAGCGGGTGATCACCGCAGCTTGGGCGGTCTGGACGGTATAAAAACTGCTCAGCGCCGCTATCAGCATCAGGAGCAAAACAAAATAACCCAGGACTGACAGTACAAAATCCATGAACACCCTCCATCTGCGGATGCGTTCTATCGGGACCGCATGAAAATAGAGTTACGCTTACAATCCGGCCTTGACCAGCCAATCATGAAACAACCGCACGGGCCGCGATTCGAGCGCGCGCGGGCGGCAGATGAACCAGTACGAATAGGGGCTTTCGACGTCGTAATCATAGAGCCGCGCCAGCCGTCCGTCGCCTGAGCGCAGGAAGTGGTCGCTGTGCATGATGGCGATGCCCAACCCTTGCGCGGCGGCGAGCAGGATCATTTGTCCCGAGTCGAAGTGATCGATGGCGACGGGTTCCAGATCGGTCAGCCCGGTTGCCTCTTTCCACGCTGTGAAACTTTCCGGCAGATCATGGTGGATGAGAAATGTTTGTTTGGACAGCTTGGCGATGTCCGGCTTTGGCCCGAGATCCTCCGCCAGTTCCTTCGATGCGATGGCGTAGACCCGGTTGTGATCCAGCCGCAGGGCATAAAACGAAGGGTCGGGCTGCCGTGACAGGATTATCGCCGCGTCCAGCGTATCGCCGACCCGGGTGTCGAGATGCGGGCCTGTGTCCAGATCCAGGTGCAGGCGTGGGTGCAGCTTGCGCAGTTCCAGCAAGCGCGGAAACAGCCGTTGTTCGCCAAACAGCGACGGCACGCCCAGATGCAGGCGCATCACGTTGCTGGTTTCAACCTGGCCTTCGACCGCCTCGGCCAGTTCCTCCAGCTTGGGGCTGACGGCATCGTAAAACGTCTGACCGTCGTCAGTCAGTTTGAGCGACTGATGCTGGCGCTGAAACAGTTTCTTGCCGAGAAAATCCTCAAGCGCCTGCAACCGGCGCGACAGTGCCGAGGGCGACAGGCCAAGCTCGCTTGCCGCAGCCTTTGACGAGCCGAGGCGAACGACTCGGACAAATGCTTCGAGCGCGCGAAGGGGGGGAAGGCGGCGCATGACCAAGGGATCAGTCTTCCGGCGATTCTGGTTGCGTCGGCGGGTGCAGCCGCAGGCGGGTGACGTGGCGCTCGTTACCAGCGGTTACCTCAAGTTTCCAGCCGCTAGAGTGCGCCAGCACCGTGCCCACGGAAGGGACTTCGGCGGCCAGAACGAAAGCCAGCCCCCCCAGCGTGTCGACAGCCTCTTCAACTTCCGCGAGTCGCGAGTCGATCTTTTCGCCCACTTCCTCAAGTTCGGCGCGGGCATCGGCGTCCCACATGCCGTTTTCCAGCGGCAGGATCATTGCGGTTGGCGCGTCATCGTGCTCGTCCTCGATGTCGCCGACGATTTCCTCGACCAGATCCTCGATCGTGATGATGCCATCGGTGCCGGAATATTCATCGAATACTACCGCCAGATGCATCCGGCTGGCGCGCATATCGGCGAGAACATCCAGCGCGCCGCGCGATTGCGGCACGAACAGCGGCTGGCGCATCAGCGTGGTCCAGTCCTTGGGTGGCGCTTTTGGCCCGGCAAGGAATGGGAACACGTCCTTGATGTGGATCATGCCTTTGATTTCATCCAGCGTTTCGCCGTAAACCGGCATCCGGCTGTGGCCGTGCTGGGCGAATGCGGCGATCACCTCGTCCCATGTCGAGGACGCGGGCACGGCGATGATCTCGCCCCGCGGAATGGCGACCGAATCGGCATCATGTTCGCTGAAGTGCAGCAGATTGCGCAGCATGTCGCGTTCAAGCCGCGACAAGTCGCCTGCCGGAGAGGGGGCGTTGTCTTCCTCATGCTCGTCGATGACTTCTTCCAGATGCGCGCGCAGGCTCTGGTCCGGCTCGCGGCCAAATAACCGCAAAGCCGCTCGCCACAATCCGCCCCTACTGTCCGCGTCTCCGTTGCCGGGATCGCCGTTTCGGCCATGGTCGGCCATCTGATCTAGTCACCTCTGTTGCACTGCAGCGTCACCATATGGGTCCGGCAGGCCCATCCGCGCAAGGGCATTTATCTCCAGAGCTTCCATTTGGGCAGCGTCCGCAGCCGATATTTCGTGATCGTGCCCGGCTAGATGGAGCAGTCCGTGGACAATCAGGTGCGCCGCGTGCGCTTCCAGCGGGATCGCCTTTTCGTCTGCCTCGCGCGCGCAAGTTTCAAACGCGAGCGCGATGTCGCCCAGCAGTTCGGGCGGACCGTCGGGGGAAAGTGCGATCAGGTCTGCGCGTTCGATCATGGGAAACGACAGCACATTGGTCGGCTTGTCCTTGGCCCGCCATTCGCGATTGAGGGTATGGACTTGCGCGTCGTCAGTGAACAGCAGGCTGGCGGAAAGGCGCGGATTGCCCAGTTCAGGCGCGACATCGGACATGGCTTCCAGCGCCCGTTCGGCCAGATCGGCCCAGTCGGTGGCGGGCGGCCATGGGCCTTCGATGTCGATTTCCAGATCCAAACCAGACTACTCCCTCACGCCCCCGGCCCCTCATACGCATCGACAATACGCCCCACGATCGGATGCCGCACCACATCGGCGCTGGTGAAGCGCGTTACGGCAATGCCCTCCACGTTCTCCAACCGCCGCACGGCATCGGCAAGACCGCTCATCGCGTCGCCGCCGGGGATATCGACTTGCCGGGGATCGCCGCAGACGACCATGCGGCTGTTCTGGCCGAAACGGGTGAGGAACATCTTCATCTGCGCAACCGTGGTGTTCTGCGCTTCGTCCAGAATGACGAAGGCATCGGCCAACGTCCGCCCGCGCATGAAGGCGATCGGCGCGACCTCGATCTCACCGCTGGCCATGCGTCGTTCGACCTGTTCGGGCGGCATGCAATCGTACAGCGCATCGTAAAGCGGGCGCAGGTACGGATCGACCTTTTCCTTCATGTCTCCGGGTAGAAAACCCAGCCGCTCACCGGCTTCGACAGCAGGACGCGACAGGATCAGGCGCTGTACGCTGCCTGCCATCAACTGGCTGACCGCTTGCGCCACCGCGACATAAGTCTTGCCGGTGCCTGCGGGGCCGAGTGCAAAAATGATGTCCTCACGCGCCAGTGCCCGCATGTATTCGATCTGCATGGCAGAGCGCGGGACGATGGTTTTCTTACGCGTGCGGATCATGATTGGCGGGGTTTCGCCGTCGCCGGTGATGATGCCTTCCAGCGTGGGCTCATTCGACATCGAAATCAGTGAGGCGACCGCGCCCGAATCGACATCAAGACCGGACAGCAGCCGCTGATGCATACCCTTCAGCACTTCGCGCGCGCGGGCCACGGCATCGTCATTGCCTTCGATCTGGATACGGTTGCCGCGCGCGGAGATATACACGCCGAGGCGGTTTTCAATCAGCACCAGATTGGCATCAAACTGACCAAACAGCGCGGCGAGCACCATGGGCTCGTCAAATTCCAGTTCTGCCCGGGCGCGGCGCGTTTCAGTGCGTCGTTGGGCCTCAGGCCACGGGGGCGTCACTTCGTGGACGCGAGCTGTTTTGCGGGCCATGCGCTCCTTTCAAGCGGGCCGCCGGGACGCGGCCCTGACTTCCAAGATAGGGACCGCGAACCACAGCGCAAGTCATGGTGCACTGCAACAATGTGGAAAACTGAATTACTTTTGCACCAGACGCGCGGAGAGCGAATTCGGCCCGGCTTCAAGCAGTTCGACCTCGACCAGATCGCCAATCGCGCCGTCGCCAGTAAAGTAGGCCGATTGCAGCCACGGGGTCTTGCCGAGCCACTGGCCGGGCTGCCGACCGTGCCGGTCAATCAGCACTTGGCAGCGCCGCCCGACGCTGGCTTGGTTGAACGCCAGACTGTGCCGCTGGAGCGAGGCTTGCAGGCGATGCAGCCGTTCGTCCATCACTTGCGGAGCGATCTGATCGGCCATGGTCGCCGCCGGAGTGCCGGGGCGGGGGCTGTATTTGAAGCTGAACGCCTGCGCGTAACCAACCGCATCGACGAGCGCCAAAGTCTCGGCAAATTCGGCCTCCGTCTCGCCGGGAAAGCCGACGATGAAGTCGCCTGACAGCGCAATGTCGGGCCGTACCGCGCGTACCCGGTCGAGAATGCGCAGGTATGATGCCGCATCGTGCGAACGATTCATCGCCCGCAGCACCCGGTCACTACCGGATTGCACCGGCAAGTGGAGGAACGGCATGAGCTTTGGCACTTCGGCATGCGCGGCGATCAGGCCGTCGGTCATGTCGGTGGGATGGCTGGTCATGTAACGAATGCGGCCGAGCGCGGGAATGTCGGCCAGCGCGGTGATCAACCCATCCAACCCTACCGCGCGGCCCTTGCCGTCCTCGCCGGACCACGCATTCACATTCTGGCCGAGCAGGGTGATCTCACAGGCCCCGGCTTCAACCAGTCGCTCAGCTTCGGCCAGCAGGCTATTGAACGGGCGCGAAATTTCGCTGCCTCGCGTGTAGGGAACCACGCAATAAGTGCAGAATTTGTCGCAGCCCTCCTGCACGGTGAGGAAGGCGGAAGCACCGACCTTGCGCCGCGCGGGCAAGGAGTCGAACTTCGTCTCGGCAGGCATGTCGGTGTCAACCGCGCGGCGGCCTGACACCGCCTCATCGATCATCGCAGGCAGGCGGTGATAGGCCTGCGGGCC